>JBIJCD010000105.1:0-9505 GCA_044344895.1 Pirellulales bacterium
ACAGCTCGATCGGCTGGTCGAGCCGCAGCCGGACGGGTCGACGCGGCTCGAGCCCTGTCGGTCGCCGGTTTGGGACACCGCCATCTCGCTGCGGGCCCTGGCCGACGCCGGCGTCGCCCTCCGTGGCCCGCGGACTGTCCGTGGCGACGGTGTCGACTCGGGTGCGATGGCAGCGGCACTCGAGGCTGCCGTCGACTGGCTGCTGGCCCGGGAGATCCGCGCCGCCGGCGACTGGACGCGATCCGCGGCCACGGTGGAGCCGTCGGGCTGGTGCTTCCAGTACGCCAATCGCTTCTACCCCGACGTCGACGACACGGCCATGGTGCTGATCGCGCTGGCCACGTGGCGGGACGCGGCCGCCGAGCCGGTGGCCGGACCGCGCGGCCGGCGGGTACAGGCCGCGATGGGGCGGGCGGTCGCGTGGCTGGAGTCGATGCAGAGTTCCGACGGCGGCTGGGGGGCGTTCGACCGCGACAACAACATGGAAATTCTCTGCAAGGTGCCGTTCGCCGACCACAACGCCATGATCGATCCCAGTTCGCCCGATCTGGCCGGCCGTGTCTTGGAGGCCTTTGGCAAGCTGGGGCTGCGGGTGGGACACCCTGCGATCGACCGTGGAATCGCCTACCTGCGAGCCAGCCAAAAACCTGACGGCAGCTGGTTTGGCCGCTGGGGCGTCAACTACGTCTACGGCACCTGGCAGGCGATCGAGGGGCTGCGGGCCGTGGGGATCGCGGCCGAGGACCCGGCGGTTGGCGGCGGCGCCGAGTGGCTGAGCCGGCACCAGCAGCCGTGTGGGGGCTGGGGCGAGACGCCGGAAAGCTACGCCGATCCTTCCCTGGCGGGCCAGGGCACGCCGACGGCGTCGCAGACCGCCTGGGCGGTCGCCGGCCTGGTCGCCGCCGGTCGGCACGGCTCGCGGGAGGCGCAGCGGGGCGTGCAGTGGCTCGCCACCAGGCAGCGGGCAGACGGCGGCTGGGACGAGCGGGAGTTCACGGGCACCGGCTTCCCGAAGGTCTTCTACCTCCGCTACCACTACTATCCCATCTACTTTCCCCTCATGGCGCTGGCCAGGTTCTCTCAAGCGGCCGGCGTCCAGCGCTGCGCCGGGGAGCGTGTCGCATGAGCGTGCCAGTCGGACAGATGATCGCGGTGCTGCAGCACGTCGCCGTCCAGCGGCTGCGTGGGAACCGGCGGTATCCGTTGGTGCTGATGCTCGAACCGCTCTTCCGCTGCAATCTCGCCTGCGGCGGCTGCGGGAAGATCCAGCATCCCACCGAGATCCTCCGCTCGCACCTCACGCCCGAACAGTGCTTCCAGGCGGTGGACGAGTGCGGTGCCCCGATCGTGTCGATCCCGGGCGGTGAACCGCTGCTGCACCCGCAGATCGAGCAGATCGTGGCGGGTATCGTGGCCCGGAAAAAGTATCTCTATCTCTGCACCAACGCGATCAAGCTCGAGGAGATGCTCCCGCACTTCGCGCCGTCGCCCTACCTCGCATTTTCCGTCCATCTCGATGGGCCGCGCGCGGAGCACGACCACGCGGTGTGCCGCGAGGGCGTCTTCGACATGGCGGTGTCGGCGATCCGCGCGGCCCGCAAGGCGGGCTTCCGTGTCACGACGAATTCCACGCTTTTCGCCGACGCCGATCCCGCCCGTTACCGCAGTTTCTTCGACGAGGTGATGTCGCTCGGTGTGGAAGGGATGATGATTTCGCCCGGCTACTCCTATTCGAAGGCGCCGGACCAGGAGCACTTCCTGCGGCGCGAGCGGAGCCAGTCGCTCTTCCGCCGGATCCTCGACCGGTCGCCGTCCCGCTGGAAGTTCAACCAGTCGCCTGTGTTCCTCGAGTTTCTGAAGGGGGCGTGGGATCTCGAATGCCGTCCGTGGGGCACGCCCACCTACAACCTGTTTGGCTGGCAGCGGCCCTGCTACCTGCTCGACGAGGGCTATGCGAAGTCGTTCGCCGATCTGATGGCCGGCACCGACTGGGACGCCTACGGCAGATCCAGTGGCAATCCGAAGTGCCAGGACTGCATGGTGCACTGCGGCTACGAGCCGGCCGCCGTGGAGGCGACGTTCGCGTCGTGGGGCGGCCTGCTGGCCACCGCCCGGCTCGTGATTCTGGGGCCGCCGGCGGCCAAGCCCGGTACCGATGCCCAGCCCCTGCCCGCCCCGTCCCGGGCGGCCGACGGATTCCCGACGCTGCCGATCCTCGACCGCGTGGCCTGAATGAACCGCGGGCAGGGAATGCCTCGGCACGGGCGCTCGCGGCCGGCCCCTGCCGTCACAGCCCCCGTTCGCGAGCGACGCGGGCCGCGTCGAGGGCGGCGCCGCGGGCTCCCGCCGTGTCGCCGTCGGAGATGACGTGGATCGGGATGCCCGCCTGCTCCTCGCGCTGCGTCGGCATCCCGGCGCGGATCTCGTCGAGGAACCAGCCACGGAACTCCTCGGACGTCTCCACCGCCCCGCCCCCCACCAGCAGCGCGTCGGGGTCGAAGACGTTGATCATCTCGTCGAAGAACAGACCCAGGGCTCGCGCCTGCACGCGGAAGATGCGGCGGCAGAGATCGTCGCCCCGCTCGGCGAGGCCGCGGACCCGCTTGGCCGCCTCGGCGATGTCGGCCTCGCGGGAAAGTTCGTGTCCGGGGTGCTGTGCGAGGAAGTGCGGCAGGAGCGTGCGGCGGATGGCCGTCAGCGAGCAGAGCGACTCGAGGTCGCCGGTGCGCCCACAGTTGCAACCCGGCACGAGCCCCTCGATCCCGGGGATCTGGTGGTAGGGGATCAGCACGTGCCCAAGTTCCCCGCCGAAGCCATTGCGGCCCGTGATCACGTCGCCGCCGGTGATCACGCCTCCCCCGAGGCCCGTGCCGATGATCGCCGACACGCTCGTCGCCGAGTTCTCGGAGCCGAAGATGGCCACGTGGCCCCACAGCGCCGCCGCGTTGCCATCGTTGAGGTAGGTCACCGGCCGGCCGAGCCGCTTCTCGAGGCCGGCACGGATGTCGTAGCCTGCCCAGTCGGGGTGGACGAAGTTCGTCGAGCCGCGGCGGCTGAGCACGCCCGTGGCGCTCGCCGGCCCCGGGGTGTCGAGTCCGATGGCCACGACATCCTCCAGCCGCACGCCGGCCTGTGACGCGGCCGCGGACAGCCCGTCGGCGATCTGACCGAGGCAGACGCCGGGGCCCTCGACGCTGCGGGCGGGGTGCTCGCAGAGCCCCTTGATGAGGAACTGCCCGCGCTGATCGAGGAAGGTGTAGTTGATCGCGGTGCCACCGAGATCGATGCCCGCCACCACCCGCACGCCCGCCGCTGGATGCATCACGTCACGTCCTGCCTTTCCCGTCGCTTCCCGTTCGCTGCCCCGCCCCGTCGTGCCGTCGCCCCGCGGGCCCATGATCCGGCCGCGGTCATGCCTTCGCGGCCAGTTCTCGCTTCACGCGGCCCATGATCGCCCGCAGCCCGCGCGACCGCAGGATGCCCAGCACGTCCGCGAGCCCCATCCGCTCGAGCACGTCCTCCTGAAGGGCGACTGCGGCCTCCGCCGCGGGCCGGCCGTTGACCGCGTCGGCCAGGATCGCCACGAAGCCTTTGACGGTGGGCGCCTCCGGCGCCACGTCCGCCAGCAGCCGGGCCTTCCCGTCGGCGACCTCGGCCCAGAGAAACACCGGGGTTTGGCATTCATGCACCCGCCGGTCCTCCGTCTCCTTGCGGGCCTGATACTCGGCCGGCAGCGGCGGCAGCCCGGCGGCGAAGTCGAGCAGCAACTCCAGTTTCTCCCGGCCGTCGAGGTCGGCGAACTCGCCGATGATCGTGCCGAGACGCTCTTGAACGCCATTCATGCGGTGTCACCGGGGCCGGCGGCTGCCGTCAGGATGCGTGCGTCGCGGCGGTCCCGGCGCTGGTCCCGGCTTCGCCTCCCGGCGCGGCGCCCTTCACGATCGGCACGCCGACGCAGTTGCCCCACTCCAGCCACGAGCCGTCGTAATTCTTCACCTTGCCGAAGCCGAGCAGGTATGTGAGGACGAACCAGGTCAGGCTCGACCGCTCGCCGATCCGGCAGTAGGCGACCGTCGGCGAACGCCGCTTCATCTTCAGTTCGCGCACGTAGAGCTTCTCCAGCTCACGGGCTGCCTTGAAGGTGCCGTCGTCGTTGCAGTTCATCGGCCAAGGAACGTTGACCGCACCGGGGATGTGGCCGCCGCGGACCGCGCCCTCGTTGGGGTAGTCGGGCATGTGCATCCGCTCGCCCCGGTATTCCTCGGGTGACCGCACGTCGAGCAGCTGCTTGCCGGCCCGTTGGTGCTTGAGCACCTCGTCCCGCAACGCGCGGATCGATCCGTCCTGCTCGGTCGCGGTGTAGTGGCCGCGGGGATAGCTGGGCCGGTCGGTGGACCAGGGGCGGCCGTCGAGCTCCCAACGCTTCCGCCCGCCGTTCATGATGCGGCAGTCCTTGTGGCCGTAGAGCTTGAACACCCAGAACGCGTAGCAGGCCCACCAATTGCTCTTGTCGCCGTAGAAGACGACGGTGGTGTCGTTGGAGATGCCGCGGTCGGCGCAGAGCTTCTCGAAGGCGGCCCGGTCGATGTAGTCGCGGCAGACCTGGTGCTGCAGGTCGACCTGCCAATCGATCTCCACGGCGCCCGCGATGTGCCCCTGCGTGTACAGCGCCCGATCCTCGTCGGATTCCACGATCCGCACCGTGGGATCGGTGAGGTGCTCGGCGACCCATGCTGTGGAGACGAGCACGTCGGGATGGGCGTAGTCGGGCATGGCGCGGACTCCAGGAGCTCGGACTCGGAACGGCTGGGAAGCGGACCCGAAATGGTAGTCCATCGTGCTGCTGGCTGCAACGAGCCGACGCCTTGCAGACGCGACCGCGTGGACACTTTGCACCGCTCGCCCTCGTGGGCGTCCCGCCGTGCTGGTAAGCTGAAAGGCTCGGCCGGTGGATCGATGCGGGCCCTGCCGGCCGCCGCCCCTGCCGTCCCGCCGTCATGGAGAGACCGTCGTCCGATGGGCCCCGCTTTCATCTTCCAGATCATCGATCTCAACAAGAAGTTCGGGCAGCGCGAGCTGCTCAAGCACATCAACCTCGCGTTCTATCCCGGCGCGAAGATCGGCCTGCTCGGCCGCAACGGCGCCGGCAAGAGCACGCTCATGAAGATCATGGCCGGCATCGACCGCGAGTACGACGGCGAGGCCCGGTTGGCCGACGGCTACACCGTGGGCTATCTGCAGCAGGAGCCGCAGCTCGACCCGGACAAGACGGTGTTCGAGAACGTCATGGACGCCGTGGGCAAGACACGGGCGATCCTCGCCCGGTTCGAGGAGATCAACGCCCGGCTGGGCGAGCCGATGGAGCCTGAGGCGATGGAAAAGCTGCTCGCCGAGCAGGCGGCCGTCCAGGACCTCATCGACGCCAAGAATGCCTGGGATCTCGACCGGCAGGTGGAGATCGCCATGGACGCCATGAACCTGCCGCCGGGCGACTGGGCGGTGACGAACCTCTCGGGCGGCGAACGCCGGCGCATCGCGCTGTGCAAGCTGCTCCTGGAGAAGCCCGACCTCCTCCTCCTCGACGAGCCCACCAACCACCTCGATGCCGAGAGCGTCGACTGGCTGGAGCGGCATCTCGCCGAGTATGCCGGCACCGTGGTGGCCGTGACGCACGACCGCTACTTCCTCGACAACGTCGCCAAGTGGATCCTCGAGGTGGACCACGGCCGGGGCATTCCCTTCGAGGGCAACTACTCTTCGTGGCTGCAGCAGAAGAAGGCCCGCCTCGAGCTCGAGGAGAAGCAGGCGTCGGCACGGCAGAAGACGCTGGACAAGGAGCTCGAGTGGATCCGGATGTCGCCCAAGGCGCGGCAGGCGAAGAGCAAGGCCCGCGTGTCGGCCTACGAGAAGCTCGCCGCCGAGCAGGCCGCCGTCCGCGACTCCGAGATCGAGATCTTCATTCCGGCCAGCCGGCCGCTCGGCGACCAGGTGATCGACGTCGAGAACATCTCCAAGGCGTTCGGCGACAAGGTGCTGTTCGAGAACCTCTCGTTCCGCCTGCCGCCGGGCGGCATCGTGGGCATCATCGGCCCGAACGGCGCCGGCAAGACCACGCTGTTCCGCATGCTCGTCGGCCAGGAGAAGCCCGACACCGGCGCGATCAAGGTCGGGGCCACGGTCGACATCGGCTACGTGGATCAAAACCGCGATGCTCTCGATCCGGGCAAGACCGTGTTCGAGGAGATCTCCGGCGGGCACGACACGATCGAGCTCGGCAAGCGGACCGTCAACGCCCGGAGCTATGTCGCCAAGTTCAACTTCATGGGGCCCGACCAGCAGAAGAAGGTGGGCACGCTCTCCGGCGGTGAGCGGAACCGCGTGCACCTGGCGAAACTGCTTCGCGGCGGGGCCAACCTGCTCCTGCTCGACGAGCCCACCAACGACCTCGACGTCGACACCCTGCGGTCGCTCGAGGAGGGCATCGCCAGCTTCGCGGGCTCCGTGGTGGTGATCACGCACGACCGCTGGTTCCTCGACCGGCTCGCCACGCACATCATCGCCTTCGAGGGGGACGGCTACGTGCACGTCTGCGAGGGCAACTTCGAGGTCTACGAGCGGAGCCGCCGCGAGCGACTGGGCATCGCCGCCGACGAGCCCCACCGCTTCAGGCACAAGAAACTGCAGCACTAGCTACACGCGAAACACCGCCCTCCGGGCGGTTTTCGCTTGGCGGCCTCCGGCCGCTGGTGCTGCGCGTCGCATCCATGCGACGCTGCACGGGGGCACGTCAGACCGCCCGACGGGCGCTCGGCAGGCGGATGCCTGCCTGTGGCGAGCCGCTTGGCGGCCTCCGGCCGCTGGTGCTGCGCGTCGCATCCATGCGACGCTGCACGGGGGCACGTCAGACCGCCCGACGGGCGCTCGGCAGGCGGATGCCTGCCTGTGGCCAGCCGCTTGGCGGCCTCCGGCCGCTGGTGCTGCGCGTCGCTGGACGGCTTCACGACAAACATTGCCCTCCAGGCCATTTTTTCTTGAAAGCCTCCGGCTTCTGGTGCTGCGCGTCGCATCCATGCGACGCTGCACGGACTCGATGAACGGTGTCCCTGCACGCCGCCGAACGGTCCGCTCTGTGAGCGCATCTGACACGGTCTGAGCGATCCCTCGGCAAGACACGCACACGGCCAGCTGGGATCGGCGGAAGCTCGACGAGCCTGGAGGATTTCGCATGTCCAAGGCGACTGAATCGCCGCAGGACGTCGTGCGAAATCATCCCGCGAGGAGACTTCTGCCGTCCCGGCGGTGATCGCTCCAGGACGATCGTGCTCAACGTAAGCCGAAAGCGATCTCCGACTCAGGCCATCGGCAGCTGGGCGGCCGTGGCGGCGGCGCGGATTTCCCTGGGCAGCGGAAAGTAGACGTCCTCCTGGCGGATCGTCCGTTCCTCGACGGTGGCGCCGTAGCGATTCTTGAGCCACGCCACGCAGTCCTGGACCACGCTCTCCGGCGCGCTTGCGCCGGCGGTGATCACCACGGTCTCGCTGCCGTTGAACCAGGCAGGGTCGATCTCGTTCGCGCCGTCGATGAGGTGGGCCGGAATGCCCCGCTCCCGGGCGAGTTCCGCGAGCCGCTGGCTGTTGGAGCTGTTCTGGCTGCCGAGCACCAGCACGTGGTCAGCGCCCTCGGAGAGGAGCCGCACCGCCTCCTGCCGATTCTGCGTGGCGTAGCAGATGTCGTCCTTGGGCGGGCCCACGATCTGGGGATACCGCTCCTTGAGACGGTTGATGATCCGCGACGCGTCGTCGACGGACAGGGTCGTCTGCGTCAGGTAGGCGAGCCGGTCCGCGGGGCCGAAGGGAAGGCCATCGACCGCCTCGGCGCTCTCGACGAGCGTAAACGCGTCCGGGGCCTGACCCATGGTGCCGATCACCTCGTCGTGCCCCTCGTGGCCGATCAGCATGATGCGATACCCCGCCTTCGCATACTTGATCGCCTCCAGATGCACCTTGGTCACCAGCGGGCAGGTGGCGTCGATCGCGCGGAGCCGCCGCTCGGCGGAGACCCGTCGCACCTCGGGGGCCACACCGTGGGCGGAAAACAGCAGCACGCCCCCTTCCGGCACGTCCTCCACCCGGTCGACGAACACCGCCCCTTCCCGCACGAACCGGTCCACGACGTGCTTGTTGTGGACGATCTCGTGAAAGACGTAGATGGGCGTGCCGTAGAGACGGATGGCCGTCTCGAGGGTGTCGATGGCCATGTTCACGCCGGCGCAGAATCCACGCGGGCTGGCGAGCAGGATCTTCATGCCGAGTGTTCCGGAGGACCGCGTCTCAAGTATGATGGCGTCGGTCGTATCGTAGCGGAGCCCGCGGATGCCCGGCCAGTGAACCACGGCCGCCGGCTTTCGGGCCCGTGGCTCGGAGCTGCCGCATGGCTGCCGATTTTGCCTCACTGCGCGAGCCCGCCGAGACCGCGACGGCCCGGTCCGTCCAGCCCGTCCGCCGCGACCCGACCGCATGGCAGCTGGTGCGGCCGCCCGAGACCGGCGATCTCGCCGCGGCCGAGGCCTTCTGCCGCGACGTCGCCCGGAAGCACTATGAGAATTTCACCGTGGCGACGCGGCTGGTGCCGCCACGGCTGCGGCAGCACCTGGCCAACGTGTATGCCTTCGCGCGGTGGAGCGACGACCTCGTCGACGAGGCAGCCGATCCCGCGGAGTCCGCCCGCGAGCTCGCCGCCTGGCGGCACGCCCTCGAGGATTGCTTTGCCGGTCGGCCGACGCACCCGGTGTTTGTGGCGCTGGCCGACACGGCACGGAGGACCGGGCTCACCATCGAGCCGTTCAGCGATCTGCTCGACGCCTTCGACGAGGACCGCCGTTTCGACCAGGCCGGCGTGGTCGTGCGGTATCCCGATCGCGCGGCCGTCGTGGCCTACTGCCGGCGGTCGGCCAATCCCGTGGGCCGCATCGTGCTCGCGCTCGAGGGCTGCCGCGACGAGCCGCTCGTGGCCATGTCGGATGCGATCTGCACGGCGCTGCAGCTCGTGAACTTCTGGCAGGACGTCCGCCGCGACCGCAGCGCCGGCCGCGTCTACCTTCCCGCGGACGACATGGCGCGGCACGGCGTCGCCGCCGCGATGCTCGACGCTCCCGTCGCCTCGCCGAGCCTGCGGGCGCTGCTCCGCGACGAGGTGGCCTGGGCCCGGGAGCTGTTCGCCGCCGGCGAGCCGCTGTGCCGGCAGGCACCGCCGGCGCTGCGGCCGGCGATCGAGATGTTTCTGGCAGGCGGTCGGTCGGTCGCCGACGCCATCGAGCGGGCCGGCTACGACACGCTGGTCCGGCGGCCCACGGTGGGAGCGTGGAGGAAGCTGCGGCTCGCCGCGCGGGCGTGGTGGCGGCTGCAGGTCGCGGCCCGCTCGTCCACGCGAGGCCCACTCGGGATCGGCACATGACCACAGTGGCGGCCGATCATGCAGTGTGTGCCGACGTTCTCACCCGGTCCGG
>JBIJCD010000403.1:0-3536 GCA_044344895.1 Pirellulales bacterium
ACAGTATCTGGCGGTGATGTCCGACCAGAAGCGGGCCGAGGCGCTCAAGGACGTGCCCGATGTCGTAGGCATGACGGCGGGCCAGCTGCAGGCGGAGATCCAGAAGATCGAGCAGAAGCGGGCCGCGCTGCAGCGGCAGCAGGCGGCGTTCGAGCAGAGTCGTGATCAGCTGGTGCAGCAGGCCCAGATGGCCCGGCAGCAGACAGCGCAGGCGGCGGCCGCCGCCATGAGCCAGGGCGCCGCGTCCTACTCGCCGTACCGTAGCGGCGGCGGGGGCGGCAAGCCGCCGTTCTCCGATGTCGGCGGGAGCGGGATGTCGATCGGCGTCGGCCCGTTCGGCGCATATGTGGGCATCAACGTCGGCGGGTTCTGAGTCGCCGCCGCCCCGACACGGCCTGCCGATCGCCGGATGAGGGGGGCACGGCCCCGGTTTTTTCGCCGAAACCCGGCCGACTCGTCGGCGTCGGGCCGCCACTGTATAACTCTCTCGGCTGTGACGGTCGGCCGGCGGCTCCCCAGTCCGCCTCCCCGGCCGGACACGGCTTTTTTCGGAGCCGACTTCGTGAGAATTTTCACGAAGTGGCTTCCTACGGCCGTTTTCCGGATCAAGGCTCCAGACGATGAGGCTCCCGCACGGGAGCCGTAAGACCGTTTCGCCCCGCCACCGAATCTCCGCTTCCACGCCATGGATGCCATCCTTCCCGTCCTGCTCTTCGTGGCCATCGCGGCGGCGGTGTCGGTGGGCCTCGTGGCGTTCGCCCAGCTGGTCGGCCCCCGCCGCGACGGCGCCGTCAAGGAGATGCCGTACGAGAGCGGCATGGACCCGATCCACGACACCCGCCGCCGGTTCGACGTGCGGTTCCATCTCGTGGCGATCACGTTCCTGGTATTCGACGTCGAGCTGCTCTTTCTCTATCCGTGGGCCGTCGCCAGCCGGTCGGCCGCCGGCATCGACGCCGCCGTGACCGACGGGCTCGTGTCCTGCCGGGGCCTGGTGTTCGCCGGCGCCATGCTCTTCATCGCCCTGGTGATCGTCGGATTCGCGTACGACTGGCGGAAGGGGGTGTTCCGATGGCGGTGAACGCGCCGAGCAATCCGGGCCGGGTCGAGCTTCCGGAAAACGTCGTCGTCAGCCGGCTCGACGAGCTGGCCAACTGGTGCCGCAAGAACAGCCTGTGGCCGATGCCGTTCGCTACCGCCTGTTGCGGGATCGAGCTCATGGCCACCGGCGCGAGCAAACACGACCTGGCCCGCTTCGGCGCCGAGGTCTTCCGCTTCAGCCCGCGGCAGTGCGACCTCATGATCGTCGCCGGTCGCGTCGTGATGAAGATGCTGCCGGTGCTGCAGCGGATCTGGCAGCAGATGCACGAGCCGAAGTGGTGCATCTCGATGGGTGCCTGCGCCAGCACAGGCGGCGTCTTCGACACCTACGCCGTCGTGCAGGGAATCGACCGCTTCATCCCGGTCGACATGTACGTGCCGGGCTGCCCGCCCCGGCCCGAGCAGCTCATCCAGGCGATCATCGACCTGCAAGACAAGATCCAGCGGGAGGGCACGATCACGGGACGCGAGTTCGACACCGCCGGCCGACAGCTCCGCAAGCGGGCGCTCGTCGAGGCCGACGAATTGCTGGTGCTCGACGCCGCCCGCAACCCCAACGTGCAGCGTCAGCTCTCCACCGCCGCCCGCCGTCCCTGACGCCGAAAGCCCGCTACGGCCTCCGGCCGCTACCGATGCCATACACCCCGCCCCCCGTCGACGACGTCCTCGCTGCCATCACCGAGCGGTTCGGCCCGCTCGAGTCGTCGGCGTTCCGCGAGCAGACGAGTCTCGTCGTGCCCGAACCGCAGTCGCTGGAGCTGCTCGGTTTCCTGAAATCGCGCGGCTTCGACCTGCTCGTCGACGTAACCTGCGTCGACTACCTCGAGTACCGCGGGGCCAAGCATCGTTACGGCCTGGTCTACCTGCTGGCCTCCACCACGACCAATCAGCGGCTCACGGTGCGGGTGTTCGTCGACGATCCGGTCTCGTCCGCGGATCCGGGGCCGACGGTGCGGAGCGCCGTGGGCCTGTGGGCGGCGGCGAACTGGCTCGAGCGGGAGGTGTGGGACCTCTTCGGCATCCGCTTCGCCGGTCATCCCGACCTGCGGCGTCTGGTGATGCCCGAGGAGTTCACCGCCCACCCGCTCCGCAAGGACTATCCGCTCCAGGGCCGCGGCGAGCGGCACAACTTCCCCGTCATCACCCGCGACCACAGCTGAGCCGGCGCCGCGCCGCCGCCACCCCACGCCATGTCCATCGCCCCCGCCGAATTCACGACGTCGCCCGCCGCCGCGGGCACCGCGCGGTCCGAGGACTACCTCTGGACGCTCAACTTCGGCCCCCAGCACCCGGCCACCCACACCACGCTGCGTCTGGTGCTCAAGCTCGACGGCGAGCGAGTCGTGGACGCCATGCCGGAGATGGGCTACCTGCACTCCGGCTTCGAGAAGATCGGCGAGCACCTCACCTACAACCAGTACGTGACGGTGACCGACCGGATGAACTACATCTCGCCGATGGCCAACAACGTGGCCTGGCACCACGCGGTGGAAAAGCTCCTGGGCATCGAGCTCACCCCTCGCTGCCGCACGATCCGCACGATCATCGCGGAGCTGGCGCGGATCAGCGACCACCTGCTTTCCAACGGTGCCGTGGGTCTCGACACGGGGGCCTTCACGTTCTTCCTCTACGCCTTCTACCAGCGCGAGGTGCTCTACGACATCTTCGAGACGCTCTGCGGAGCCCGCTTTACCAACAGCTGGACCCGCGTGGGGGGCGTGTCGCAGGATTTCACGCCGCTGGTGATCGAGAAGATCCGGGCCTTCGTGAAGACTTTCCCGAAGACGCTCGACGACATGGAGCGGCTGCTCACCCGCAACCGGATCTTCGTCGACCGCACCAAGGGCGTGGGCGTGCTCACGAAGGAAGAGGCCACGAACGCCGGGGCCACCGGCCCGGTCGCCCGCGCCAGCGGCGTCACCCGCGACCTCCGCAAGGACGAGCCCTACCTCGCCTACGCCGATTTCGACTTCCAGGTCTGCTGCGCCTCCGCCGGCGACTGCTACGCCCGCTACCTGGTGCGGATGGCCGAGCTGCGGGAAAGCCTGAAGATCGTCGCCCAGGCGATCGAGAACATCCCGTCCGGCCCGGTGAACGTCGGCATCGACCAGCGCACGGCCCTGCCCACCAAGCAGCAGGTCTACTCCACGATCGAGGGCACGATCTCGCACTTCGAGCTGTCGATGAGCAACCGCGGCTTCGAGGTGCCCTGCGGCGAGTCGTACGCCGCGATCGAGGCCCCCAACGGCGAGCTCGGCTTCTACCTCGTGGGCGACGGCGGAGAGTGCGCCTATCGGGCCCGCTGCCGCCCGCCGTCGGTGCTGCACTTCGCCCTCTTCCCGCAGCTCATCCGCGGCCACACGCTCTCCGACGTGGTGGCGGTGCTCGGCAGCCTCAACATCATCGCCGCGGAGCTGGATCGATGAAGCAGGTTC
>JBIJCD010000404.1:0-3521 GCA_044344895.1 Pirellulales bacterium
ACGTTCTCGTAGAAAATCCCCTCGTTGCGGACCGCCTGCAGGTACAATTTGAGGCTCTTCAGTTCGACGATGCGGCCGTCCGGCACGTATCGGAACGTCAGCGTGCCGAAATCGGGCTGTCCGGTCTTCGGACAGACCGACGTGAACTCCGGGCAGACGATCTCGATGAGATAGTCCCGTCCGGGAAACTGGTTGGGAAATACCTCGAGCTGGTCGCGCGAGGGTCTGACGTGGGTGGCCGAAGTGCTCGAGGTACTCATGATGGATCCGATTCTGCCATGACTGCCGCCCCGGTGAAAGCCGCCTCCCGATCCGCCGTGGTCCTGCTGTCGGGCGGGCTCGATTCCGCCACCGCCGCGGCGTGGGCCGCCGACGCCGGCTACCGGCTCTCCGCGTTGTCGTTCGATTACGGCCAACGGCACCGGGTCGAGCTCGACGCCGCCCGCGCCGTCGCCCGGGCGCTGCGGATCGAGGACCACGTTGTGCTGCCCATCGACCTGGCGGCCTTTGGCGGCAGCGCGCTGGTCGATCCATCGGCGACGGTCCCGAAGGGCCGCTCCGACGACGAGATCGGCCACGGCATCCCCGTCACCTACGTGCCGGCCCGCAACACCGTGTTCCTC
This sequence comes from Pirellulales bacterium, assembly GCA_044344895.1. GTDB lineage: Bacteria > Planctomycetota > Planctomycetia > Pirellulales > UBA1268 > CAMCQY01. Next base: position 624 of record JBIJCD010000404.1, read on the forward strand.
GCGCTGGCGCTGGCCATGGCCGAGGCCCGGGCCGCCGATGCCATCGTGCTCGGCGTCAACGCCCTCGACTACAGCGGTTATCCCGACTGCCGACCGGAATTTCTCGCGGCCTTCGCGGAGGTGGCGCGGCTGGGCACGAAGGCGGGCGTCGAGGGGCGGCCGATCGGGCTGGAGGCGCCGCTCGTGAGGCTCTCCAAGGCCGAGATCATCCGGCTGGGACTCGCGCTGGGGCTCGACTACGGGCTGACGAGCAGCTGCTACGACCCCGACGCCGCCGGGCGTCCGTGCGGCGGCTGCGATTCCTGCCGGCTCCGGGCGGCCGGTTTCGCGGCCGCCGGCGCGACCGATCCGAGAATCTGCCGCTGATCCGCGAACCTGCCGCCCGAGACACTCGGCCTTCTGCTCCGATGCGCATCGCCGAAATCTACGCCTCGCTCCAGGGGGAGGGCCTGCTGGCCGGCACGCCGACAGCGTTCGTGCGCACGAGCGGCTGCAACCTCCGCTGCCACTGGTGCGACACGCCGTTCACCTCGTGGGAGCCGACGGGCGAGCAGCGGAGCGTCGCCGACGTGGTGGCCGCGGTGGCCGCCCTCGGCCGCCGGCACGTCGTGATCACCGGCGGCGAGCCACTGCTGGCGACCGACGTCACCGAGCTGTGCCTCACGCTTCGCGACGCTGGCCTGCACGTCACGATCGAGACGGCCGGCACGGTCGCCTCCCCGGCCCCGGCCGACCTGATGTCGATCAGCCCCAAGCTGGTGTCGTCGGGGCCGCCCGCCGACACGCCCGGCGGCTGGGCCGCGCGGCACGCCGCCGACCGCCGCCGCGACGACGTGATCCTGTCGCTGATGCGGGCCGCCGACTACCAGCTGAAGTTCGTGATCGACTCGCCCGCCGACCTCGCCGAGGCTGCCGCCTGGATCGCCGACCTCACCGCGGCCCGGCCGGAGGGGGTCGACCGCGGCCGCGTCTTTCTCATGCCGCAAGGCCGGTCGGCCGCCGAACTGGCCGATACGATCCGCTGGCTCGGCCCAGAGTGCCGCCGCCGCGGCTTCCAGCTGGCGCACCGCCACCACATCGAGTGGTTCGGTCATACCCGCGGCACCTGACGCCGGGCCGCGACACCCGCTCGCCGCCGGCTATTTCGCGGCCGCACTCGCCGGCGCGTGGCCGCGCGGGCCGAAGGCGAGCACCGTCGCCGCTCCGGCCGCCACGACGAGCAACCCGGCCAGAAAAAACGGTGTCACCGCCGTCATCGGCGTGTGCGCCAAAGCGATCGTCGTCAGCGTGTTGATCACCGGGGCACAGCCGAAGACGACGGGCATCACCGTGAACGGCTTGCCGCCGAACGCGAAGGCCAGGATCGTGCCGAGCGCGCCGAGCGCCCCCAGCGACCCTGCACCCAGGCTCCAGAGCGTCCCGCCGAAGTCCCAGGTGCCCTTGTCGCCCATCGGCACCAGCAGCGCCAGCGGCACGAGCACCGCGATGAGAAAGTAGGCGGCGCCGATGCAGATGAGCGGCCGCAGCCGGCTGCCCCCCATCGCCGCCTGGCCGCGGTGGAGCACCGGGCCGTAGGCGCCCCACGACAGCATGGCCATCGCGATGGAGAGCAACACTTCCAGGAATCGCTCGGCCTTCTTTTCGACATTCTTCGCCGCCGCCGCATCGACGGCGGGCTGCGGCACCGCTTCGGTCGACGAGGCGTCTGCGACGCCGTCCGCGGCCCGAGCCTGCTGCGTGGCCGCCGGCGCGGCGGGGGCCTGCGGCTGTGGCTTGAAGACCAGCACCGTGACCGCGCCGGTGATCACGAGGATCAGGCCGGCGAGGAACGGGGCCTTGAGCTGCCCGAACGCCTTGTTCATGAAGGCGGTGAGCAGCGTATTGACCACCGGCGCGCCGCCGAACACCAGCGGCATCACGTAGATCGGCTTGCCGCCGAAGCCGAGCGCCAGGATCACGCCGAGCGCGCCGAGCGCGCCGGCCGTGCCGGCCAACAGGCTCCAGAGCACGCCCTTGCTCGTCCAGCCGCCGCGCTCGTTCGAGCGGGCCAGCAGCGCCAGCGGCACGAGCACCGCGATCACGAAGTAGGCCAAGCCCACGCACATGAACGGCCGCAGGTTCGAATGCATCGCCTCGCGGCCGAAGTGCAGCACGGGCCCATAGACGCCCCAGCAGAAGGCGGTCAGCGCGATGGCGGCGAGCATTCCCACGAACTGAAACATCGATCGGTCTCCGAAGCGGGGCAGGGCGGGGCCGGGCGTCGAGCACACGATACCCGATCGCGCGGCGAAAAACCCGTCAGGCGACCCGTCCGTGGGCCGCCGACCGGCCCACCAGCGAGAGCATCGCGGCGGCGACGTCTTCCACGGCGAGCAGCCGCATGCAGTCGTGGTGGCCGAGCGGACAAACCCGCTTGCCGCAGGGCGAACAGGGCAGGTCGAGCCGCATCTCCACGAGGTGCCGGTGGTCGGAGCGGCTCAGCCGCGGATCCATCGGTCCGTGGATCACCACCGTGGGCGTGCCGAATGCCGCTGCGATGTGCCGCGGCCCGCTGTCGGACGTCACCACCACCGCCGCCCGCCGCATGAGCGCCTTGGCGAGGCCGAAGGGCAGGTTCTCCACGTCGGCCAGACTCTGCACCCGCGGGTGCGCGGCCTGCCGGGCGATGTCGCGGGCCTCGTCGCGGTCGCTTGGACCGCAGTGCACGAGCACGCGGCAGCCGGGCAGCCGCTCCACGGCCAGCCGCGCCAGCGCCGCGAACCGCTCGCCGCCCCAGGACTTCGACGGCCCGTAGGCGCCGTTGTCGTTGAAGACCACGAGCGGACCGTCGGCCTCAACACCGCGGCTGGTCGACCGCGCGAACAGCTGGTCGAGCACGCGGTCGGCCGCCGCCTCGTC
>JBIJCD010000405.1:0-3516 GCA_044344895.1 Pirellulales bacterium
AAAAATCGCGAGCAGTCCAAGCTGTTCACGGGCAGCGTCCGCCGGGCGATGCGGGAGCAGACGGAGATGCAGTTCGGCCACCTCGTGAAGGCGAACCTGCCGGCCACCGACCTCCTGGTGGGTGAGTCGACGTTTCTCAACGAAGAGCTGGCGGCCTACTACGGCCTGCCGACGCTGGAGGGGCTCGAGGGCCGCAAAATGAAGCTCGTGACACTCCCCTCCGACAGCCAGCGGGCCGGACTGCTCACGCACGCGAGCTTCCTGCTCGTGACATCGAATCCATCGCGGACGTCGCCGGTCAAGCGGGGGCTCTTCGTCCTCGCCAACCTGCTGGGCACGCCCGCGCCGCCGGCGCCGGCCGACGTGCCGCCGCTGGAGAAAGTCGCCAAGGAGAAAGGCAAGGAGTCGTCGATGCGACAGCTGATGGAAGTGCACCGCAGCGACGCCCTCTGCGCGTCGTGTCACGCCCGCATGGACCCCTTGGGGCTGGCTCTGGAGCACTACAACGCCCTGGGCCACTGGCGGGACGACGACCAGGGGCAGCCGATCGACACGTCGGGTCGCCTGATCACCGGCGAGCGGTTCGCCGACGCGGCGGAGCTGTCGCGGGTGCTGGCCGGCCCCCGCCGCAGCGACTACCACCGTTGCCTGACCGAAAAACTCCTCACCTACTCCCTCGGCCGCACGATCGAATATTTCGACGCCCCGGCGGTCGATACAATCGTGGGGGAGCTGGAGAAGGATGGCCGCATGCGGACGCTGCTGCAGGCGGTCGTGAAGAGCGTGCCCTTCACGATGATGCGGGTGACGCCGCCCGGCTCTCAGCCAGCGACCACGGCTGCGACCATCAGCCCGCCTCCTTCCGCCGTCCCCGGAAGCCCGCCCGGAGGCACTCCAGGAGCCACCCCATGAGCCACGGACCGACCGATCCGGCGATGTCTGCCATCTCTCGCCGCGGCTTCCTCGGCACGGCCGCTCTCCGCGGCATGGGCGTGTCGCTCGCCCTGCCAGCCTTCGAGTCGCTCCTGGCCGCCCGGGCGGTGGCAGGCGCGGATCCCGCCTCCGCGGTGCGGATGGCCTTCGTCTACGTGCCCAACGGCGTGATTGTGAAGGATTGGAAGCCCGAAGGCGTGGGCGTCGACTACACGGCAGGGGCCACGCTCGAGCCGCTGGCCGCCCTGAGGAGCGATTTCCAGATGGTGTCGGGCCTCGCCCACCGCAACGGGACCGCCGGCCGGGACGGCGCCGGCGACCACGCCCGCGCGATGTCGACGATCCTCACCGGCGTGCGGCCGCGGAAGACGGCCGGCTCCGACATCCGCGCCGGCATCTCCGTCGACCAGGTCGCGGCGCAGCGGATCGGCCACCTCACCAGGTTTCCGTCACTGGAGCTCACCTGCGACGCGGTGCGCCGCAGCGGCGAGTGCGACTCCGGCTACTCCTGCGCCTACTCCTTCAACATGTCGTGGCGGAGCGAGACGCAGCCCGCGACGCCAGAGGCCAATCCGCGGCTCGTGTTCGAGCGGCTCTTCGGCGCCGGCTCGGGCGGCGATCGTGCCAAGAACCTCACCGCCAGGCTTTCCCAGCGGCGGTCTATCCTCGACTTCGTCGCCGAAGATGCCCGGCAGCTGTCGGGCAGGCTCGGCCACGATGACCGGCACAAGTTTGCGGAATACATCGATGGCGTGCGGCAGATCGAGCGGCAGATCGAGCGGCTCGAGTCGTTCGGAGTGCCCAATGCTCCGGAGATGGAGCTGCCCGACCGGCCGCCCTCGTTGCATCGGGACCACGTGCGCCTCATGGCCGACATGATCGTGCTCGCCTTCCAGACCGATTCGACCCGGATCGCGACGCTGGTGCTCTCCTCCGACGGCAGCAATCGCACGTTCCCCGAGATCGAGGTCAAGGACGGCCACCACGAGCTGTCGCACCATCAGGACGACGCGGAAAAGATCGAAAAGATCGCCCGGATCGACAGGTTCTACGTGGAGCAGTTCGCCTACCTGCTCGGCCGCCTCAAGGAGGCGAAAGACGCCGGCGGCAAGCCGCTGCTCGAGTCGTCGATGGTGGTCTACACGAGCGGCCTCTCCGACGGCAACCGACACCAGCACACCGACCTGCCGCTCATCCTGGCCGGCAGCGGCGGCGGGCGGCTCGTGCCGGGCCGCCACGTGCTCGTGCCGGGCGAGCAGCCGATGACGAACCTCTTTCTCACCATGCTCGATATCATGGGTACGCCGGTCGATGCCTTCGGCGATTCGACCGGCCGTCTCGACGCCGTCTGCGGCTGACGGCCACGCTAGGGCCGCATCGGCCAGAGGCAGGCGAGGGCGAGCGTGGCCGCCAGACCCGCGAGGCCCTCGATCATCACCATCGCCGACGCGCTGCGGAGCGTCTGCTGCTCCGTCATGCCGCTCATGCGGGCGATCACCCAGAAGCCGCTGTCGTTCATCCACATGCCGGCCTTTGAGCCGCAGCCGATGGCCATCGCCACGTACACCGGGTGGTAGCCGAGGTCGCCCGCCGCGATGATCGGCGCGAGCACTCCGGCCGCGGTGATCATCGCCACCGTGGCCGAGCCCTGCGCCACCCGGATGACGGCCGTGATCGCCCAGGCGATCGGCACGAGGGCGAGGCCGGTGCCGGTGGCGAAGCCGTGGGACAGCTCGGCCATGCCCGCCTGCCGCAGGGCGCCGCCGAGGGCTCCGCCGGCGGCGATCACCAGGATGATCTCGCCGGCCTCGGTGATCGACTCGGTGATGGTTCTGCGGACGGTATCCATGTCTGCCACGGTCGAGCAGAGCACGCCGATCGCAAGCAATGCGGAGAGCGCCATCGCCGTGTTCTTCTCGCCGCAGAGCCTGATCGCCGACACGAGCCCAGCCGGGAGCATCTGTGGGGCCGCCTCGGCGATCGAGCCGAGCGTGATCAGGAGCATCGGCAAAAGGATCGGGGCGAGGGCCGCCGGCAGGGAGAGCGACCGCACGGGCCGGGCCGCCGCCGTCGGTTCGTCCCGGGACGCGTCCTTCGGCTCGAGCGGCCAGGTGCGGTCGGCCCAGGTGGCGTAGGCATACCCCGCGGCCGCGGCGATCCCACCGACCACGAGGCCGCAGGCGATCATCGTCGTCATGTCGACGCCGAAGGCGTCGGCCACGAAGAGCGGCCCGGGCGTCGGCGGCACGAGTGAGTGCGTCATCGTCGCCCCGGCGATGATCGCCAGCACGTTGAGCAGGTAGTGCCTGCCGGTGCGTTCCCAGCTTGCCCGGGCCAGCGGCAGGAGCAGGAAGAACACGGTCTCGGCGAACATCGGTATGCCGAGCAGGAAGCCGGTCAGGAGCAAGGCCAGCGGCGTCCTGCCGGTGCCCAGCGCCGCCTGGATCGAATGCACGATCTTCTCGGCGCCCCCGGCGGCGGTGAGGCAGCAGCCGAGGATCGACGCCATCGCGATCACGATGCCGATGTCGAGCGCGGTGCGGCCGAAACCCTCGGCCACCCGCCGGCCGGGTGGCACCGGCT
>JBIJCD010000407.1:0-3507 GCA_044344895.1 Pirellulales bacterium
GAAGGCCAAGGATGGATTCCAGTCGGTGGCGGCGACGGTCTGCCTTGGCACGATCCTGCACGATCTCGGCCGGCACGCCGAGGCGGAGACGGTCGCCCGAGCGGGGCTGGCCGACGTCGCCCGCCGCCTGGCCGCCTCCAGCGTCGACGTCGCGCCGCTGGAAGGGCTTCTGGCGACGGTGCTCGAGAGCACCGGGCGGTCCGCCGAGGCCGCGGCCCTCCGCCGACAGACCGCCGCCCGGCCGCAGCGGGTGCAGGCCGACCGGCCTACAATGTTCCTGCCGCCCTGACGCCGCCCGGTGCCGGCGCGGCGGCGACCCGGTCGGTTCTTCATTGCTGCCGCTCTTTATCTTCTCCGTCGGCGTCACTTTGCCGCCGCCGACCTGCGACCCCCACCGATGAACACCCGCGGACTGGCGGCCGTCTTCATCTGCCTGCTGTCGTGTGCGGCGTTCGCCAATTCGTTCGCCGGCACGTTCGTGTTCGACGACATCCACGAGATCGAGAGCAATCCTGCGCTCGAACGACTCTGGCCGCCGTGGCAGGCGATGTTCGTCGGCAACCGCCTGCCGGCCCGCCCGCTCCCCTACCTGAGCTTCGCGATCGATCGCCGGCTCTGGGGCACGGCGCCCGGCGGGTTTCACCTCACCAATCTCTTGATCCACGTGACCGCCGCCCTGGCCCTCTTCGAGCTCGCGCGGCTCACGCTCCTCTCGCCGCGGCTGAAGGGCCGCTGGGGCGACCGGGCCGTTGCCGTGGCGGCGGTGATCGCCTCCATCTGGGCGGTGCATCCGCTGCAAACCCAATCGGTCACCTACATCTACCAGCGGATCGAGTCGCTGCACGGACTCTTTTTCCTCGCGGCGCTCGCGGCATTCGCCCGGGCCGCTACGGCCGGCTGGTCGCGGCGCTGGCTGGCCGCGTGCCTGGCGGCCACGGCGGCGGCGATGGCCTCCAAGGAAACGGCCGTCGTGCTGCCGCTATTGATCCTGGCCTGGGACTGGTGCTTTGCGGCGGCAGGGAGCGGCGGCTCGCTGTGGAGCCGCCGTCGCTGGTACGCCCTCTTGGCCTCCACGTGGGCGATCCTGGCGATCCAGCTGGCCACGCAGGGATCGAAGTACCTGGAATTCCGCACGGCGGTGCGGTCGCCGCTGGAGTACGCCCTCACCCAGCCCGGGGTCATCCTGCACTACCTGCTATTGGCCTTCTGGCCGGCCAGTCAGCGGCTCGACTACAGCGGCCTGCCCGTAGCCCGGCTGCCAGCGGCGCTGCCGGCGGTGGTGGCCGTGCTGGCCCTGGCGGGCATCGCGATTGTGGGCCTCGTCCGCTGCCGGACCTGGGCCTGGCTCGGCATCGCCTTTTTCCTCGCGCTCGCTCCGACCTCGAGCATCCTGCCGATCGAGGCGCTCGCCAACGAGCAGCGGATGTACCTGCCGCTGGCGGCGCTGGCGGCCGGCTGCGTGATCCTCGCGACCGCCGCCGCCCAGTGGCTGGCCCCGCGGCTGCATCAGTCGGACACCGGCAGGTCCCGGGCTTTGGCCGCGGTCGCAGCCGCGGTGCTGCTCGCCCTGACCGCTACGACCTGGGCCCGCAACCGCGTCTACACGAGCATCGATCGGGTTTGGCAGGACGTGCTCTCCAAGGATCCACGCAACTACCGAGCCCACTGGGCCCTCGCGATCACCAGCGACGAAGCCGGCGGCCGCGATGCGGCGGTCGACCACGCGGTCCGCGCGGTCGAGCTCAAGCCGTCGGCGCGGGCGCTGCTCGACCTCGCGGCCCGTCGCCGCACCCTCGGCGATGCGGCCGGCGCGGAGGCGCTCTGCCGCACGAGCCTGGAGATGCAACAGGCGGCGCTCGCTCCCGACGATCCGGCGGTCCTCGCCAGCGCCGGCGACCTCGCCGTGGTGATCTACCTGCAGGGCCGCCTCGACGAGGCGGCCGCCATCTGCCGCGATTTCTATCCGGCGATGGAGCGGGTCCGCGGAGCCGATGACGCCACCACCGTGGCGTCGCTGGTGATCATGGCCGATGCAGACGCGCGACAGGGCGATGGCGTCGCGGCGGAGCGGCTGGCCCGAGAGGCGGTGGCCCGCGTGGCCCGATCGGGGCGTGCCGCCGACCCCATGGCGGCCAATGCGGCCGGCGTGCTGGCAGGCATCCTCGAGCGCAACGGCAAGCTGGACGAGGCGGTAGTCGTGCGCCGCCGGCTGGCGGAGGATGCCGAGCGGGCATTCGGACCGCAGCATCCGCGGTCGCAGGAAGCCGCCACCCGGCTGGCACAGGCGATGGCGGCGCAATGCTCAGCCCGCGGCGACCACGCCGGCGCGGTCAGGCTCTACCGGATCCTCGTGGAGGGATTCGCCCGTTCCCTCGGAGCCGATCACCCGGAGACGCTGGCGGTCAGGCAGCAGCTCGAGGCGGCCGAGCGGATGCTGCAGCCGCGGTAGCCGCATCGTCTCGACTTTTGGACAGCTGCGCTACGGCAACCCGCTGCTATACGGCCGTCGGCCTTTGCGGCCGCGGATCCCTTCCACGGTTCGCTTCCGCCCGCTGCTCCGGCGACAGGCGTTCTCAACCGGGGCCGCGCAAAAAACCGCAGCCGGGAAGCTAGCCTCCCGGCTGCGGCCTGTTGTTCACGCCAACCATTCAGCTCTGGACGCATCCAGAGCCGAACACGATCACGGAGCGTCCGCGACCGCCTCGCTGTCGCCACGCGAGGTGAGCGAGTAGTAGAGGTTGGTGTCGATTTCGTTCGTGACCTGGCCCACGTGGCCGTCCACGTAGCAGTGCATCACGATGTTGCCCTGGTGGAAGCTCGACGGCCCGTAGTCGCTGGCGCCGTAGCCGCCCCACGCCTGGCCCGTCGGCTTGTTCTGCAGCAGGGCAGAATTCGCCGGCAGAGCCGTCTGGGCGGTGAGATCCCACCACTTGTTGCCCGAGAGGTTGTGGGTCGTGCCGGTCGCACCGGTCGCAGCCGTCACCCACGCCGTGCGGCCGTCGATCCACGCCGCCTTCGTCTGCTCACGGCTCTCCGCGAGGGCGAAGGTCTTCGACGTGCCGTCAGCCACCTGCGCCAGCGAGATGCCAGCGTAGGGACCAGCGACGTTCGCCCGCACCGGCTCCCAGTACTGCACCGTGATGGCACCGCCACCGGGAGTGGCGCTGTCGGGCCGCCACGCGGCGGAGTAACCAACGCCAGAAATGGCCTTGTAGTTGGCCACACCGCAGCCGGCCGTGGCCAGACCGCCGTTGACGACAGCCGCCTGCTTATCACCCGCGAACGACGGGCAGACAAGCTGGGGCAGCGCCGTCTGCACCTGCGTGCTGATCGTGGCAACCGCCGAAAACACGGTCGAGAACCGGCTGGTCGAGCCGGAGATCGTGTTGTAGAGGTTGGTCTCTTCCAGGAACGGCAGGACCATCGCCACCCAGCTGTAGGAGCCGATCGCCGCGTCCGAGGCGCCGTTGGGAGTCCGATCCGTTGCCGCCGGGAGCCGCTTCCGCG
>JBIJCD010000049.1:0-12938 GCA_044344895.1 Pirellulales bacterium
TCTCCTCGCCGGGAGCGTCCTGTCGCAGGACCCGCACGTGCACCTTGCGGGGAGCCGTCTCATGCCCCTGACCATCGGTCTGCATCACGCCGATCATGACCTCTTCCTCCTGGAACGCATCGAGTACCGACCGACCATCCGCCAGCCCTCCGCGGCGCCCGTCACGCCGACGCCCCCGCCAGCTGCTTGCCTGCGGCGTCGTGCCCCGCGGACCGGGCCTGCCGCTCCTTCCACACCTCCTCGATCATCTCGCCACCGACCAGGCCGTACAGCCGCGGACGGGGCGGGATCAACGAGGTATCGACCGGTTCGTACGTGATGTCGGGCTCGCCACCGGCGCCACACCGGGCCACCGTGCTCTTGAGCCAACGCCGGGTGCTCTCCTCGAACCGATCGCACCATTGCTCCGCTTCGCGCCGCTTTTCGGATGGGTCGGTGGCGTGGATGCCGGGCATGGCGAAATCCGGCTTGAAATGGGCACCGCGGCACTCGTCCCGCAGCAGGGCACCCTTGAGGATGAGCTTCGCCAGCGGAAACATGTCGCCCAGCGACTTCGTGAACACCACGTTTTGATTCGTCCAGTTGCCCGAGTCCGACACGGCGCAGCGTTGCCAGCGTTCTTCCAGGGTGACGACCTCGGCGTAGGCCGCGGCCAATTGGTCGTTGCGGCGGACGACGGTGCCGACTCGCGTCATGAGGTTGCCGAGTTCCTGGTGCAGATCGTAGGGGTTCTCGCGCCCCGCCGTCCGGGACAGCAGTCCCTGGTGCCGATCTTCCTGGCGGCGGATGCCGGCTTCGAACAGGCGGGATGACTGCTCGGCCGCCGTCTTTCCACCCGATTCGCAGGCCGCGATCACGCCGGGTGCGCAGAACAACCCGCTGAAGATGCACGACAGCAGCGAGTTGGCTCCGAGCCGATTCGCGCCGTGGTACTGATAATCGCACTCACCGATCGCGTAGAGGCCCGGGAGCGTGGTCTGCTGATTCCTGGGCGAACCCTCCACCAGACCGCCGGTGCCGCTCTTCTCATAGTCGACCCACAGGCCACCCATCGAGTAGTGCACCGCGGGGAAGATCTTCATGGGAACCACGCGCGGGTCGACGCCCTGGAACTTCTCGTAGATCTCCAGGATGCCGCCCAGCTTGCGGTCGAGTGTCTCCCGCGGCACGTGCGTCAAGTCGAGGTAGACGCAGAGCCTGTCCTTCTCGACGGACAGCCCCTCGTTCGTGCAAATGTCGAAGATCTCTCGCGTGGCGATGTCTCGCGGCACGAGGTTGCCGTATTTCGGATACCGCTCCTCGAGGAAGTACATCCGCTCCCCCTCGGGAATCTCGCGAGGATCCCGGGGATCGTGCGGCTTCCGGGGCACCCAGACGCGGCCGCCCTCGCCGCGGGCGCTCTCGCTCATCAGCCGCAGCTTGTCCGCGCCGGGAATGGCCGTGGGGTGCACCTGGATGAACTCGCCGTTGCCATACGCCGCCCCGGCACGGTAGGCGCGGCTGACGGCACTCCCCGTGCACACCATCGACATGGTCGACCGGCCGTAGAGCAGCCCGCAGCCGCCCGTGGCCAGGATCACGGCATCCGCCGGGAACGCCCGGAACTGCATCGTGACCAGATCCTGGCAGATCGCGCCGCGGCAGCGGCCGCTCTCGTCGACGACCGGCTCGAGGAAGTCCCAGAACTCCCACTTCTTGACCTTGCCCTCGACCTCCCAACGCCGCACCTGTTCGTCCAGCGAATAAAGCAGCTGCTGGCCGGTGGTCGCCCCGGCGAATGCCGTCCGCTTGTACAGCGTGCCGCCGAACCGCCGCTGATCGCGGAAGCCCTCCGGCGTGCGATTGAAGGGAACGCCGAGCCTGTCCATCAGGTCGACGATCCGCGGCCCCCAGTCGGCCATCTCCTTGACGGGTGGCTGGTGCTGCAGGAAATCACCGCCGTAGACGGTGTCGTCGAAGTGCTTCCACTCGTTGTCACCCTGCTGGCGGGTGAGCGAGTTGACGCTGTTGATGCCCCCCTGTGCGCACACGCTGTGAGACCGCTTCACCGGCACAAGGCTGACGAGATCGACGTGCACTCCCAATTCAGCCAGCCGCATGGTGGCCGAGAGGCCCGCCAGCCCGCCACCGATCACGAGTACCCGGGGTTGTGCCATGGATCTACAGGCTCCTTGGTTGGGTGGATTCGCCGCGCCCGGGACCGGTGCGCAGGAGTTGCGACCGAGGGGCCCGATCGGCGGCGGGCAGGTCGCCTTCCAGCAGCCGGCGGCCTTCCTCCATCCGCGTCTCGATCAGCCGCGCCTGGTCGACGTCGACCGCCCGCATGCCGCCCAGCGCGCCCAGACCGGCCGCACCGAGCAGCACCCCCATCGCCATGCTGATCCAGTTGGCCCGCCGCATGGCGGCCGGACTCGTCCACAGGCCCCAGGTGATGCCGAGCGTCCACAGTCCGTTCGAAAAATGAAACACGGTCGACAGGATGCCGATGGCGTAGAGCATCGTGACCAGCAGCGGCCGCAGCACCACCGCCGCCGAGCTGGCCGCGTGGTGCGGATCGAATTTGCCACCGCCGAGCGGCGCCCCCATCCAGTGAAGCTGGATGATATGCCAGATGATGAAAGCGAACGCGATCATGCCCGTGGCCCGCTGCAGCGTGTACCGGACGTTTCCGACGTACGGATAAGACCCCACGTTCGGCATCCCGTTGGCGATGATGACGAAACCTACGGCGGCGTGGAACAGCATGGGCAGGAATATGAAGGCCCACTCGATCGGAACCAGCAGCGGTCCCAGGGAGTGGATCATGTCGACCCTCGACTGAAAGGTGCCGGGGCCGGCCAGCACCGAGGCGTTCGTGAGCAGGTGCACGACGAGAAAGGCACCGACGGGGATGAGGCCGGCAAGCGAAAACAGCCGGTAGATCAGGAACTGGTGCCGAGCCAGAAACGGCGCCGTCGAGTCGTTGGTGGTCACAAACTGCCTCGCGAGGTATGTTCGCCTGTCGGCTCGCCTCTGCCGCGATCCGCCGGATGCCGGCTGCCAGCGCGGTTTTCGGAGCTTCCGCGTTCCCGCGCCACGACCGTCCCGCAGGCGGCCGCGGACAGCCTGTCACCGACGAGGGCAGTATAGATTTCACGCGGCCCGCGGCAACGGCGCGGGCGTGTTTGGGCGGCCATTCGATTGTTTTATACTGTCGGCTGCGAGCGGTTCGCCGGCAACGGAGGGCAGTCGGTGCCGAATCCAGATTCAACGCCAGCCGGCCCCGGAGCCGAGGCTTCGGCCTTCACGACGCCTCTGGCGGCCAAGGGCTCGCAGCCCGCCGATCCGGCCGCCATCCTCGAGCAGGTGCCCGACGGCATCGCCCTGGTCGGCCAAGACGACACGATCGTGTGGGCCAACGGGCGGCTCGCCGGCTGGTGCGGCTGCAGCGATCTCCGGGGCATGGATTTCCTCGAAGCGCTCGGCCGGCCGGAGATGCTCGGCCCCGATGACACGCCGTTCCGCACCGCCATACGCAGCGGGCGCATGACGACGGCCACGCTGCGAACCGGCGACAACCGCTACTACCACCTGCAGGCGGCGCCCAGCCCGTCGATTCCGTTCGCCGTGGCCGCGGTGCGGGACGTCACGCACACGATCCTCGAACAGCAGAAGCTGGCCGCGATCCACCAGGCCGGCCAAAAGCTGGCCGACATCGCGCCCTCCGAGCTGGCCGACATGACGATCGAGGAACGGATCGAGCTCCTCAAGAGCAACATCCTGCACTACTCGAAAGACCTGCTGCAGTTCGACGTCGTCGAGATCCGGCTGCTTGACAGGCAGACCGGCCGGCTCGAGCCGCTGCTCGCGGTCGGAATGCAGCCCGAGGCGGAGGCGCGGGTACTCTACGCGCGGCCCGAAAACAACGGCGTCACCGGTTACGTCGCGGCGACGGGCCGCAGCTACATGTGCGGCGACACCACGAAGGACCCCCTCTACCTCGAGGGATGCAAGGGAGCGAAGGGCTCGATCACGGTGCCCCTGCTCCTCCACGACCAGGTGATCGGCACCTTCAACGTCGAGAGCCCCGAGCCGGACGGCTTCGGCGAGACCGACCTGCGGTTCCTCGAAATCTTCTCGCGCGACGTCGCCGTCGCCCTCAACACCTTGGAATTGCTCGTGGCGGAGAAGGCTTCCACCGCCGCCGAAAGCATCGAGGCGATCCACGGCGCAGTCGCCCTGCCCGTGGATGACATCCTCAACGACGCGGTCAGCGTGATGGAGCGCTACATCGGCCACGATGTCGACGTCGTGGAGCGGCTGCAGCGGATCCTGCGGAACGCCCGGGACATCAAGCACGTCATCCAGAAGGTCGGCGAACAGATGACGCCCAGTTCCGCCCACGCCCAGAGGCGCCAGGGCGATCGCCATCCGGCAATCGGCGGCCGACGCGTGCTCGTGGTGGACGCGGACGAGCAGGTGCGTGCGGCGGCCCACGCGTTGCTCGAGCGCTACGGTTGCACGGTGGAAACGGCCCGCGACGGTGCCGAGGCGGCCTCGATGGTGCGGGCCTGCGGAGCCGATGCCTACGACGTCATCATCGCCGACATCCGGCTGCCCGACATGAACGGCTACGACCTGCTCGTGAGGCTGCGGGAGCTTCGCGGTGACGTGCCACTCATTTTGATGACCGGTTTCGGATACGACCCCGGTCACTCCATCGTGAAGGCCCGGCAGGCCGGCGTGGATCTCGTGCTCTTCAAGCCGTTCCGCGTGGATCAGCTACTCGACACGATCGAGAAGATGCTGTCGCGGCAGGCGGCGGGCCCGGGTGGGCCTGCGCCTGCGGCGTGCCCGTGAAGCCGGTCGGGCATGGATCGCGGCCCTAGGCCGCCCGGGCGAACTGCGGCACATGGGCGGTTCGGGCCATTTTCCGACCGGGACATGCCCTTGACCCGCTTCCGCGCGGCTGGGTAATTCTCCCGCCGTCGACTTCGGTCCCGCGTACAGAAGGCAACCGTCATGGCACTTGTCGCGCCCCCACGGCCTCCCCTCGCCGCCTCCCCGGGCCGCCATGCCCCGGCACGGGGCTTCATCGCCCTGGCGATCCTCCTGGCGTCGGCGATCATCGCCCCGGCGACGATCCGTGGTGTGTCGCGGGCCGAGGATCCAGCGGTCGAGGAATCGGCATCCGCGCCGAGCGAGGCCGCCGCGGCGCAGGCGGTCATGAAGGAAGCCATCAGCCGCGCCACGGCGCCGAGCACTGCCGCGGCTGCCCCAGCCGACGACCTGGCGGTCGCCCGCGTCTCGGCGGAAATCGCCGCCAAGCAGCTCGAGGCGCGGCGGGTCGCGCAGCGTTCGCCGGCCGACGCCTTGGCCCTGCTCGACGAGGCGATGACGACCGTGTCCTCGCCGTCGCTGCCGGAAAAGGTCCGCACGCAGCTGCAGCAACGGATCGAGCGGGCCCGCCGAGACATCGAGGAATCGACCGGCAAACGCCGCAATGAGCTGGAAATGGAGCGAAAGAGCGCCCAGGTCGAGGCGCGGGTCGAACGCGAGCGATCGCAGCGGGTGGAGGTCGACCAGCGGCTGGCGATGCTCGTGGAGGAGTACAACGCCCTGATCGACGCTCAACGCTTCCCGGAGGCGGAGGCTGTGGCGAAGAAGGCCGGCCAACTGGCGCCCGACAACCCGATCGTACGGCAGCTGCTCGCCCAGAGCCGGGTGATCCGCCGCCTCGACACCCAGAAATCGATCGAAGGTCAGAAGCGTCAGGGATTCATGGACGTGGCGGAGGACACCGAGCGATCCTCGACGCCGTTCGTGGGCCCGATCACCTTCCCGACCACCCGCGACTGGGAGGACCTTACCAAGAACCGGACCAGGCTGCAGGCGGAGGGGCGGTCGAGAGCGTCGCCGGCCGAGCTGCAGATTCAGAAGCGGCTCGGCGTGCGGGTGAAGGCGTCGCACCGAGACCAGCCGCTGTCGGCCGTTCTGGACGCGCTCGCCAAGCAGGCGGAGGTGCCGATCCACCTCGACATGGTCGGCCTCGAGCAGGAGGCGGTCCGCAGCGACACGCCGGTCACCATCTCGCTCGATCAACCGATCTCGCTCAAGAGCGCCCTCAAGCTGCTGCTGGAGCCCCTGCACCTCGACTACGTCGTGAAGGACGAGGTGCTCAAGGTGACTAGCCCGAGGCTCGTGAAGGGCGAGGTCTACAGCGTCTCGTATCCCGTCGCCGACCTCGTGATCCCGATTCCGAACTTCTCGTCGGACGGCCTGGGCATTACCGGAGCCCTCCGCGACGGCTATTCGCGGATCTCACCGCGTGGCAGCGCCTCCGTGCAGTACGGACCGACCCCGGCGGGGATCAACGGCGTCAGCCGTGCCGGCGGCGACGCCAGCATCGACCCCGCCTCGCTCGCCCAGCTCCAATTCGGAGGCGGTACGCCGGCGACCGGATCGGCCTCGTCGGTGCCGTTCGGCCCGCCGGGCGGCGGCGGGGCGCAGGCCGACTTCCAGTCGCTCATCGACCTCATCCAAAACACCGTCGCTCCGCAGACCTGGAACACCGTGGGCGGCCAGGGCGCCATTCAGCCCTTCGCCACCAACCTCAGCCTGGTGGTGAGCCAGACGCAGGAGGTGCACGAGGAGATCGCCGACCTGCTCGAGCAGCTGCGGCGGCTCCAGGACCTGCAGGTGACGATCGAGGTGCGATTCATCCGCCTGAACGACACGTTCTTCGAGCGGATCGGCGTCGATTTCGACTTCAACATCCAGTCCGGGGTCAACCAGCCGCTCAACATGACGGCGATCCCCACGCAGACCAACGGCTCGCAGAACCCCGGGGCCTTCGGCCTCCAGGCGCGACCGGGTGGTCCGAGTCAGACGATCGGTCTCGACAACGCCGGCAATCCAGGTGTCGCCCTCGGGTCGGGCGGCACCGGCACCACGGGTGGGACCGCGGGCGGAGCAGCGGGTGGAGTGGGCGGCGGGGCGGCCGGCGGCACGGGCGGTGGTGCCAATGCGCAGACCACCTTCATTCCCAGTTACTTCTCCATCCCGTTCCGGCAAAACAGCTTCGGCAGCGCCACCGTGCCCGCCCTGCCCGGGCTGCCAGATCCGGCGACATCCGCCGCGAACTTCGGCTTTGCGATCCTCAGTGACATCGAGGCCTACTTCCTCATCCAGGCGGCCCAGGGCAACACGCGTTCCAACGTGATGCAGGCACCGAAGGTGACGCTCTTTAACGGCCAAAACGCTTTCATTTCCGACACCACCCAACGACCTTTCGTGACGAGCGTCGTGCCCGTCGTCGGCGATTTCGCTGCGGCGCAGCAACCGGTGATCACCGTGCTTTCCGAGGGCACGGCGGTAAACGTGCAGGCGGTGGTCTCGAGTGACCGTCGCTTCGTCCGCCTGACGCTCGTGCCGTTCTTCTCCCAGATCGGCAAGGTGGAGCAGTTCCAGTTCGAGGGAACGCGGTCCACGAAGTCCAAGAGTAGCGACGAGAAGACCGGTCTCAGCGGCGATGCCAACGCCGGCGGCGCCTTGAACGCCGGCCTCGAGACCCAGGCGAAGAGTGCCAGCGAGCAGGAGGTCTTCTCCCGCGGCACGACGATCCAGCTGCCTGAGTTCATCTTCACGACCGTCACCACGACGGTCAGCGTGCCGGACGGCGGCACCGTGCTGCTCGGCGGCATCAAGCGGCTCCGCGAGGGCCGCAACGAGTTCGGCGTGCCGATCCTCTCGAAGATCCCCTACATCAACCGGCTCTTCAAGAATGTCGGCATGGGCCGCACCACCGACAGCCTGATGCTGATGGTCACGCCACGGATCATCATCCAGGAAGAGGAAGAGGACAAACTTCTGGGCACGACCCGCCCCTGATCCGTGCGAGGCCCTGCATGATCCGTTTGTGGCTGATCGCAGGAGCCGTGCTCGGTGGCACGGCGGTCGCCGCCGGCTCGTTCGGGGCCCATGGGCTCAAGAGCGTCCTCGACGCCACCGGCCGTGCCGACAACTGGGAAACGGCCGTCCGCTACTGCTTCTATCACGCGGCCGCACTGCTCGTCGTCGGCCTGGCGTCGGCCCTGCCCCAGGCGACGCGAGCCCGTGGACTGCTGGATGCCGCCGGCTGGAGCTTTCTGGTCGGCACGCTGATTTTCAGCGGCTGCCTCTCCGTCCTGGCCGTGACCGGGCTGAGGCCGCTGGGCGCGATCGTGCCGCTCGGAGGCGTTCTGTTCCTGGTCGGCTGGGCCCTGCTCACCGCCGCATCCGCCCGCCTGGGCGGCTGAGCCAGAGCCAGCCGGCCGATCCTCGCGGCCATGAGCAGGCAGGCTACGGCTCGTGCGCATCCCGGTTTGGTGTAGCGACGGCTTCGGGGCGGCAAAAGTCTCGTCGCGTGGGCCGAGGCGGCCCAAAGCTCCTCGAGCGTTCGCCGACCCCTCGCCTCCGTCTCCAGGTTTGCCAAGTCGTCGCTACAGCTCAACCAGAAGCGCTCTACTGCCCGTCGGCCGCCTCGACCGACTCCTCCTTATCCGCCGCCTCGGTCGACTCCTCCTCCGGTTCGGCTGCCATCTTCTTTTCCGTTCCGGCTGCGTCGTCGTCCGACGGGGCCGCTCCGAACGGGTCGTCTCCCTCCTTGGCCGGCGACTCGTCCTCGAAGGCCTTGCCAGGCTTGGCCCGCGGTGCCGGAACCTCCTCGATGCCATCGGGCCGCCGCGGCGCGACCAGCTCCGGCCCGACGTCCTCGGGACGACGGCGGCGTCTCAGGTCGATCGCCGGATCCTCGATCGTCGAATAGCGTCGGGCTGCCGCCTCTTGATCACGCTGCAGGCCGGCCAGCCGCGCCCGTGCCCGAAAGCGCTCGAGCGCCAGCCGATCACAGCCCTGCACCCGCTCGAGCGACTTGGATATCCTTCGCGTGCTGCCCTCCATCGCCTCGCGGTCCGCACCCGCCGCGAAGTCGGCGTCGGCCTCGCCGGTGCGACCGAGCCGCAGGGCGGCGAGACCACGGAAATAAAAGGCCCGCGGATCGTCGGTGCCGGCCTCGATCGCGGTGGTGAGGTCGTCGTAGGCGCGGTCGAAATTCCCCGCATAAAACGCGTGCACGCCGCGGCCGATCGCGTCCTTCACGGCCAGTGGATCCTCGCCAGGCAGGCCGGCCGAGCAGGTCCGCGCCGCCAGCAGGCCCACGGCCGCGACGACGGCCAGACCGGCTGTCTTCCAGCCGCGGCGCAAGGCTCCCGTTCGCGGCGTCATGGCCTGCCCGAGCACGTTCGCTGCCGACAGCTTCATATCTTTCCTCCCTGCGATTCCGAATCGCTCCGGCAGGGGATATCGGCCTGACCGGCCGCCTCGGCGACTCACGCCACGAACGTTCGGCACAATCGTCACCACCCTCCCGTCAGCTGGGCCGCAGGGTTTCTCCATCCCCGGCAGCTCCGCGCGCCAGGGCATGGCGACGGAAAGCCTCTTCCTCGAGAAACACGCCGGGCCGCAGGAGTTGCACGAGCACTCGCTGCTGCGGCCAGCCGAAGCAGGCCAGCAGCCGGTCGAAGGCTTCCGCGGGACAACTGCCCCGCAGATCGACGTGCAGCACCCGACCGTCTTTTTCGTACGCGTTGCCATCGACCTGCCAGCCGGCCCCGCCCCCCGGACTCGTCCACACGAGTGAGCCGTCGGGTTCGGCGTACATCCGATCGAGGCTGCCGAGACGCTCGATGGCGACATCGAATTCGACCGACATGGGCGTTGACAGCAAGGCCCGCGGCACGGAGACCGTCGGCCATGAAACGCCGAGTTCCTCATGCGTCGCACTCGGCATCGGCCCGTCCGCGGTGGCCGGCAGGCCGTGCAGGGTGATGTCGAAGGCGTACAGAGCGCCTGCCGGCTCATGGTGCATCTCTTCCTCCGTCCTGGCACCCGCCCGTGTCGCTCAGCCTCCGGCCACGCTTTCTCGCACCCAGGCGGCGTAGGCGGAAGACGCGGTGACCACGCGCCGGATCAGCTCGGGAACATCGTAGTCGTGCTGCTGGAGCATCGCCGCGGCGCAGGCCTCCGCACGCTCGACCGTCGTTTTGCACGTGCATCGGAATTCCTCGGATCGCTCGACCCGGCCCTGCCACCGGTAGCTGCTCGACACAGGTCCGTCGATCTGCACGCAGGCGGCCAGCCGCTCGGCGACGAGCCGGGTCGCACAGGCCTCGGCGGCGTCTCGACGGCCGAACGTGGTGCGCAGCTCGACGATCGAATCCGCATCGTGCATCACGTTGGTCGTCCTCCTCCGTCTGGCGGCCGCTGCTCGGGCGGGCGTCAGGCGGCATCGACGATATGCTGGCCAGCCGGAGCCGCCCTCGACCGCCAGATGCCGCATCCGGCTGAATCGTACTGCCGACCCCCGGGCCCCGCTCCGCCCAGTGACAGCCAGTCGAGCCAGGGCTCCGCGGTGCCGCGGGCGACGTGCGCCGCCAGCGGCACCGGAGCCACCACAGGATCGGCCCACGCTCGAATCATCCCCGGTGGATCGAGCGCGGCAAGCCCCGCGGCACCGGGGAGCCCGGGGTGCGTTTCGCCCGACCTCCGCACGGCCGCCGGGCCGATGCAGAGCACCCTGCTCTTCCAGTGTGACGATGGGGCGAAGCCGGCGGGTGGATGGCCGAGGACGACACACGCGCCGGAACTGGCGGGCGGTCGCTCCGCCGTCTCCGCGAGCGGTTCTTCGCAGGGCGGCTCTTCGTGGGCCAGCGCCATCGGCAACTCGTGTTGCCAGCGGGCGTCGAGCGTCAGCGCCGTCGCCAGCCGTCCCGGCAGGTCCACGCCTTCACCGCCGCCCAGATCGAGTCGCCGCACGGCGCGATGCCAGGCGGCCACCGCCCGATTCCAGGCATCGATCACGCGGCCACGGGCTGGCGCGGAAAGAGAACCATCGCGGTTCCGCGCCGCCATCCAGGCCGCAAGACGGCACGGGGCGTCGACGAGCCTGCCCGCGGCCAGCAGCCGCAGCATCGCCGGCAGCCTGCGGCCCAGGCCGTCCGCGTCCTGCAGCGACCTGCCGAAACGCGAGATCAGCTCCACCGCCAGACTCTCGCCGAGTGTCGGCGGGCCGCCGTCATGCCACAGCGTCTCGATCTCTTGTCCATGTCGCACCAGCACGTCGCCGTCGGTCCACTCGGTGCCCACCGACAGAGCGACCCGCGGCCCGGCGAACGCGATGCGGTCGATCCACCGATCCCTGTCGCCCCTCAGGATCACGACTCGCACAGGCACCCGACCGCGTGAGCCGGCCAGCGGCCGGCCCCGCTGGTCCGCGAGCGGCACGTCGATCCCGCGCCGGCCCCACGCCGAGAGGGTCGCGACGAGGCGTCCGGCCAGCCGCCACGAACCTGCCACCACCCGCTCGCGGGCCGCCGCAGCCCGACGGCTCGACTCCCAGGGCCGCGCATCGCCGGTCCACTCCAGGCTCGTGAGCCAGTCGAACGTGTCTCCGGCGAACACGACGGTGATGCCGATCAGCGGGCGGTAGCGGCCGTCGCCCCGGATGCCGGCACGGAGGCTCGCCAGCCGCAGCTGCCCGCGCAACCGGGCCACCAGTCCCGGGGCCGGGCCCGCCGCGAGCGAGCCGTCCGTCACGCACCAGTTCGACGTCACCACGAGCATGCGCGCAGGTTCCGATCGGAAACGTCGCAGCAGCAGCGCCGTGCCGCGACCCACGTCCCCCCGGCCTGTCATCGGCATGTGGCACAGCCGCGGGTGACGCAACCAACGCCGTCTCCGCCAGTTCGGGGAAAACCTGCCGGTCGCGCCGACCCTGCGGGCCCCCGGCCGGGGCTTGCCACCGCTGCCGGCTGTCGGATGCGCCCCGCCACGCTGTGCGCGGCCGTCTCAGGGTGACAGAAACGTCGTCTGGCAACTCGAGTCGAGAGAGCCGTCGAGTTCCGCGCCCGTCACGATCGCGGTGGCTTTCGCCCCCCCGGGCACCGGCACGCGGTAGGCCAGCTCCACGGTCGACTGGCCGCCGGACGGGATGCTGGCGAGCGAGTCGAACGTCACGCTCGCACCGTCGATCCGCACCCGCGACGGACTCGGATCACCGACGAGCGTGGCCCTTTCCGGGAGCACGATGGTGAGGTCCAGCCGGCCGGAAGAACCACTGCCGCCGTTGACGACGGTGCAGATCAGGGTCGTCGGTTGCCCCACGATCACCGGATCGTCGCAATCGGCGAGCGTGATCCGGATGCCGGCCTCGCGCGGCGTGCGGAGCCGCGGCGCGTTGGAACGGACCAGCACGCACGACTCGTCGGCCACCATGACGCCCCCGACGAGGCCACTGAGCACCGCGCGAACGCAGGAACGTGACGACGCGCCGGCCGGAGCGGACGGTGCCTTGAGGTTGATCTGTCGCCGCGCCTGGCCGCCCGGCTCGATCGCCGGCACGCTCCACGACACCCGCGATTCAGCGAGCTTGAACCCGTCCGACGCCTCCTGCGGAGCGAATGCTGAATCCCAGGCGAACTCGAGCGTCGTCGGCCCGGAGGGCACCGAGCCGGTGTTGCGCACGGTTGCGATGAACTCTCCGACGGCCGTCGAAACGATCTCGTTCGGCCCTACGAGGTCGAGCTCCAGCGATGGGGGCGGAGCCGGCGCCGTGACGCTGTTGGTGGCCGCGATCGTCGGCAGAGGGGGAGCGGGCGGCGCCGGCTGCTGCGTCGCAGCCGCCAGCGGTGCCGCCGCCAGTGGCACCGCTGCCGCCAAGGGTGCGGCGGATGTCTGCGGCGGCGCGAGGGGCGGCATGGCCGGCGGGCTGGCCAATGCCGGCGGGTAGGCGGTCGGAGCCGGTGTGGCGGCCACGGGCGCCGGAGTCGACAGTGGGGCCGGCGCCGCCGGATAGGTCGTCGTCGGCACCGCCATCGGTGCCGCCGCCACCGTCGCCGCGGCCACCTGGACGCATGACGTCG
>JBIJCD010000408.1:0-3499 GCA_044344895.1 Pirellulales bacterium
TCGTCGCGTGGGCCGAGGCGGCCCACAGCTCCTCGAGCGTGCCGACCCCTCGCCTGCGTCTCCAGGTTTGCCAAGTCGTCGCTCCAGCTCAACCAGATGCGCGCTAGAAATGCCGCGATCGACCTGTTCGGATCAGCGCCCGGACTCGAGCCGCTGGAGCCGCCGGTCGATCGAGTCGAGTCTCGTCTCCAGCCGCCGCAGCATCTCCTCCAGCCTGCTTTCCGCGCGGCTTGTTTCCTCCTGGCGCGAGGGCAGGCTTCCGTCGGACGGCTGCGCCGGGAGCGGAGGCTCCAGACGCCGCGCGATCTCGGCCGCCGGCAGGGCGAAGGGCTGCGGAGCGGGCTGAAGCGGCGCCGCGCTCGTCGGCGTGGGAACGCTTCCGACGAGCGCCCGCTCGAGGGGCTCATCGAGCGACTGCAGGACCACTGTGGCCTGGCGTGATTGACCGCCGGGCAGAACGTAGTCGAGCGGCACGGGCCTCCCCGCCGGTCCGCGGGCCACGAGCTGCGTCAGCTCCTGGGGGGAGCCGACCGGCTGCTGGTTGAGCGCGACGATCACGCTGCCGGGAGGCACGCCAGCCTTCGCGGCGGGAAGGTCGTCCACCACCCCTATGACGAAAGCGCCTTGGGCACGCGGCATCTGAAAGCGTGACTGCACGGCGGAATCAACCGGCACCGTCCGCACGCCCAGGGCGAGCCGGCCGCCGGCTGGAGCAGGCCCAGCCGCGGGAGGTGCGACCAACTGCGGCTGGACCGCGACCGCCGGCGGGAAGGCCGGCGGAGTCAGGACCGCCGCGTCGCGGGTGGAAGGAGCGGCCGTCGCAGGTGGCGGCGCGGTGAAGGCGGCCACTGGGGCGGCCTGCGGCAGCCCCGGTGCGGCGGAAGGCTGCAGGGGTGCCGCCGCGACGACGGAAGGGATGGCCGACGGGGTGACGGCTGGGGGAAGAGCTGGCTGCCGCAGGTCGGCAGGGGCCGATGCAGCTGGCGGACGTGGGGTGGCGGACATCGGCAGGGTCTCGGGCGTGGCGGGCATCGACCGCGCCAGCGGGGCGACGGTGGTCGCATCGGCGGCGGATTGCCAGTTGCGGGCCATGGCCTCCGCCGGCCGCGGGGCGGCCGTCATCACCAGGTCGTCGACCTTGTTGTCCCGGCCCACCGCGGCCTTCACACGCTGGCCCGGGGAGATGGCAGCCAGGGCAGCAGCCATCTCGTCGGCGGTTTGCAACTGTTTGCCGTTGATCGCGAGCAGCACGTCCTGCTGGCGGACGCCCGCCATGGCGGCCGGGCTGTCGGGGGCGACTTCGACCACCACGAGGCGGCCGGTGAGTACGGTGTCGTCGACGGCGATTCCCAGCCAGCCGGTGCCCGCGGCGGACGGGATCGTCGGCGGCTGCAGCTGCCCGGTGGCAGGCAGTCCGCGGGCTGGCGGGCTGGTGTCTCGCGCGGCCGGCAACGGGGCCGCATTGGGCAGCGAGATCGGCTCGCCGATCGAGAGTTCCTGCGGCTGGAAGTCCGCGGGCGGCTCGGCGGCGGTCGCCCAGGCCTGCAGACAGAAGGTCAAGGCGGCCAGTGCCGCCGGCGGCAGCGTCCGCCGCCGGCCGAGAGCGGCCAGTGATGATCGTGGGCTGTGCGGCCAACAGCAGCTGTTCATGCGTGAAGATCCTCGGGCCAGAGCGTCGGCAGTCGTCGCCGCCATCGATGGTTCTGACCGCACGACGGCACCGTGACGGTGAGTGCAGCCAAACGACGAACGCGTCAGAAAAGCCGCACCATCCGCCCGACCCGCAGACGCGGACCCAGGAGTATAAGAAAATTCGGCCGATCGCACCGAACGGATCTTTTCGTCGCAGAACGTCGCAGATTTTTGCGTTTTGCACAGTTTGTGCACCGCCCACGACAGGTGCGACGACGTCACGCGAACGATCGTCGACGACGGCATCACGCACCGGCACGCGCTCCGCGCCGCGGAGATGCTCGCGAGGTTTGACAGCACTGCTGTCACTCCTATACTCGCCGCCCTGGTCGCATGCGTGCGGCCGGATCGTTTCATGGACGAGCGCGTGCCAGGATGAACGCGGGGCGGCGGCAGGGCGTGGCCGTCGCCTGGTGAAGGAAGCCCATGGCAAAAGCAGCGGCAATGAAGCAGTCGAGGGTGCGGGCGGCCGGCATCGCGGCGTCCGTCGGCGATGTGGTGGGGGGGGCCGCGGAGGGTGCCGTGGATCCCACGCTGGGCCGGCAGGTCGAGGATGCGCTGCGGGACAGGCTCGGGGAGGAGCGGTTCGGCGTCTGGTTCGGCGATGGTGTGACCGTCGGCGTGGAATCGGCGCATGCCGCGGGCGAGCGGGCCACGGCGACGGGGCTGCACTGCGTGGTCGTCACGGCGGGCAACGTCTTCGCGCAGGAATGGCTGCGGCGCACGTTCCGCACCGACGTCGAGGCGGTGGCACGGATCGTCTGCGGGCCGGCCGCCACGGTGCTCTGGCGCACGGTCGCGTCGCCCGTGGCGCAGCCTGCGGTGAATGAGGCCACGGCCCCGGTCGCTTCCCCCGCGGCACAATCGGTCGTAGCGAACGGGCGGGGTCTCGTGACGCAGCGGAGCCGGCGCCGTCCGGATGAGGCCCTGTCCGCACCGCTGGCGGAATCGGGCCGGCGAGCGGGGGGCGGTCGCCGCCGGCTCGGGCCCGCGGCCGACGATGGTCCACGGGAGATCGGCGCCGTGGCCGCGATGGTCGGCAAGCGGGCATGCGGCGAACTGGCGGGGTTCGTCGTCGGCCCGAGCAACCGGATGGCCCATGCCGCGGCGGAGCTGGCGGCATCCCGGCCCGGTGAGATGTCGCCGCTGCTCGTCCACGGACCCAGCGGCGTCGGCAAAACGCACCTGCTCGAGGGCATCTGCGGGCGGTTTCGCGAGCTGCACCCCGGGGCGACCGCGCTGTTCCTCTCCGCCGAACAGTTCACGACGGGGTTCCTGCAGGCCCTGCACGGCGGCGGCCTGCCCGGATTCCGCCGCACCTGCCGGCAGGTGACGCTGCTGGTGATCGACGACCTGCAGTTCTTCGCGGGCAAGCGGGCGACGACGCTGGAACTGCAGCAGACGGTCGACGCCTTCCACCGGCAGGGACGGCAGATCGTGTTCGCCGCCGATCGCGACCTGGCGGCGCTCGACGCCCTCGGCCCCGAACTGGTCACCAGGCTCCGGGGCGGCATGACGGCGCGGATCGAGCCGCCCGACTACGACGTTCGCCGCGGCATCGTGGCCGACGTCGCCGCCCGCCGGGGGCTGGCGGTTTCGGAAGAGGTCTGTCATTACGTGGCCACATCCATGACCCGTCACGCCCGCGAACTCATCGGGGCCGTGAACCGCCTGGAGGCCACCAGCCACATGCTGGGTCTACCCGTCACGCCCGACATGGCCGAGGAGGCGCTGTCCGACCTCGTGCGGTCGAGCTCGCGGAGCGTGCGGCTGGCCGACATCGAGCGGGCCGTCTGTTCGGCCTTCG
>JBIJCD010000409.1:0-3497 GCA_044344895.1 Pirellulales bacterium
GTGATCCGCTCGTTGGCCGGATCGGGGGTGGCGAGCTGGGCGCCGAGGTCGAACAGCTCGCACTGCACGCGGCGGAGCAGGGGGTCGAAGGCCGCGGCCACCGAGTGGGTGCGGGCCATGCCGAGGTGGCTGTTGAGCTCGTCCACGGTGCCGAAGGCCTCGATGCGGGCGTGGTCCTTGCGAACCCGCGGCCCTCCGAAGAGCCCGGTCTCGCCCGCGTCGCCCGTCTTCGTATAAATCTTCATGCCGTCAGCCCTTCCTGGCGGATCTCCCACCCCTCGACGGCTCGCGGGCCGACGCGGAGCGTGCGGGCGGGTCCGTTTCCGCATCGCATATACTCTTCAATCATGATCACGTTCTCCACGAGCACGTCACGAACCTACCATCCTCCGCGGCATCCTCGGTGCCCGGCTCAGCCGGCGGCGAACGCCGCAAGCGGCGGTGGCCTGGTCCGTGTCGTCATCCGCGCGGTCGCCGCCTGCGGTATCGTCTCCGTCGGCGCGGCGGCCGCAGCCCGTGGCGAGGATCTGTCGCCCCTCGAGCGGCGGTTCCTCGCGCCACCCGTCCAGGTCACGGCCGGCATGCCGAAGGCCGGCGAGGGCTATTTTTCCCCGGACGCGCGGCGGATCTGCTACCAGGCCGTGCCCGACGGCTACCCGTTCTACCAGATCTTCATCCAGCCCTTCGACGCGGCCGCCCCGCGGCCGGCGCCGCCGATCCGCATTTCGCCCGGCCGCGGCCGCACGACCTGCAGCTGGTTCGCGGCCGACGGCCGCAGGCTGCTGTTCGCTTCGAGCCATCTCGACCCGCAGATCGACGCGACGGAATCGGCCGCCCGGGCGCAGGCCGAAGAGGACCGGAAGACGGGCCGGCGCCGCCGCTACCAGTGGGACTTCGACCCCCAGATGGACATCTTCACGGCCGACCTCGACGGCGGCGGGCTGGTCCGGCTCACCAGCGAGCCCGGCTACGACGCGGAGTGCTCGTTCTCCCCCGACGGCCGGCGGATCGTCTTCGTCAGCGATCGTGACGGCGATCCCGACGTCTACGTGATGGACGCCGACGGCGGCAACGTACGGCAGCTGACGAACGAGCCCGGCTACGACGGCGGGCCGTTCTTCTCGCCCGACGGCCGCTGGATCGCCTACCGCACCGACCGCCTGGAAAAGGACATGCTGCAGATCCACGTGATGCGGGCCGACGGCTCGGGCGACGTCGCGGTCACCAGCGGGCAAGGGGTACGGTGGGCGCCCTACTGGCATCCCACGAAGCCCTGGCTCATTTGGACCGGCGCCGACCACACCGACCCGAATCAGCGGCCCAACTACGACCTGTGGGTCGCCCGCCACGGCGGCACCAGCGCGGACAGCAACGAGGCGTTTCGCATCGGCCCGCCGCTGCGGATCACCGATCACCCCGGTGCCGACGTGCTGCCCGCCTTCTCGCCCGATGGCGGCCTGCTCATGTGGACCGCCAGCCGCGACGGCGGGGAAGGGGGCCGCGCCGCGACGAGCCAACTGTGGGTCAGCCGGGTCGACACCGCGGCGATCGACGATGCGGTCGGAACGGTGGAATCCAGCGCGACCGCGAAGTGACCCCGAGCCCCCCGGCAGCCCAGCTGCCATTCCCGGCATCAGCCCGCACGCAGAACCTGGAGAAGCCGACCCATGAGCCACGCAGCGACACGCCAGGGCATCGCCATGATCGGCGGCGGGCAGATGGCGCTCGCGCTGGCGGAGGGATTCTGCCGCGCGGGCCTGCTCCAGCCGGGCGAGATCACCGTCCACGATCCGGTGCCGGCGGCCCGCGACCGGCTGGCGGCCCGCGTGCCGGGCATCCGCTTCGCCGCGACCGGAGCCGAGGCCGCAGCGGCCGCCCGCATCGTGATGCTCGCAGTCAAGCCGCAGCAGGCCGCGGTGGCCTGCCGCGAGTTCGCCGCGGCGCTCCCGGCCGATGCCGTGATCGTGTCGATCGTCGCCGGCCTCACGCTCCAGGGACTCGCCGACCTGACCGGCTTGCAGCGGATCGTCCGCGTGATGCCTAACACGCCCTGCCTGGTGGGCCGGGGCGTGTCGGTCGTCTGCCGCACGCCCGAGGTCCCCGCCGCCGACCTCGCCCGCGTGCTCGAACTGCTGGCCGCCGTGGGCCGCGTGCACGAGGCCGACGAATCGCTCATGGACGCGGTCACCGGGCTATCCGGTTCCGGGCCGGGATTCCTGGCCCTCGTCGTCGAGGCCCTGGCCGACGGCGGCGTGAAGGCCGGCCTGCCGCGACAACTGGCGCTGGCCCTCGCCACCGAGACGCTCTCCGGCACCGCCGCACTGATCGACCAGACGGGCGAGCATCCAGCACAGATCAAGGATCGCGTGTCGAGCCCGGGAGGCACGACGATCGCAGGGCTCGCCGTACTCGAACAGCGGGGCGTGCGGGGCGCGCTCATCGACGCAGTCGTCACCGCCGCTGCACGAGCCCGCGAACTCGGCCGCGGCGACTCGGCCCCGAAAGCCTGAACGCTGCGGCGGCTCAGCGCCGCCGGGCGGCCTTCTTGCGGGCGACAGGCTTCTTCTTCGCCTTGCCGGCCTTTGCGGCCACCTTCTTCGCAGGCTTCCTGGCCGCCTTCTTTCCCGACGCCTTCCCCGCTTTCTTGCGCGACATCTTTCCGGCCGTGCCGCCGAAGATTTGATCCCATCCCTCGGCATAGGTTCCGTTGCTGCCCACGCGAATGACCGACATCGATAGCACCTCGTTGCTGCTGGCTGTTTGGGAGACGAAGGTCGCGACGCAGTGACGGCTGAAGGCAGGTCCGACTGCGACGCACGCCGCTTTGCGTGGTGGTACCGGCGGACCGCGGATGGTGTCAAGCGAAGCGGCCCGAGCGACCGCCGCCGGCGGCGGTCGTCGCAGTTCAGCACGCCGCGACGATCTCGATCGTGACGCCGCCGATCGCCACTGGCAGGCGGCCACGGCCACCGGCCGCGCCGGCCGGCGCGGCCGCCACGATCGGGGCGGCTGTCGCGGGAATCACGAGGGCGAGATGGTTCCGCTCGCGGAGCAGGGGGGTGATGTCGTGCTCCCAACGGGCGGCGGTCGCCACGATCGGCGGCAGCGGCGACCCGTTCACCGTGACGGCGGCCGGGACCGCAGGGCCGACGACCGCCAGCACCACGCGATCGCCGGGCTCGAGACCCGACGGCCGGCCAAAATGGCGATCGAGCCGGATGCCATCGTCCACCAGAGCGGGCGGCTCCCAGGCGTCTGCGAGGCGGATGGCGTGGCGTGGCTGCGCGGGCTGCATCACTCGATCACGGAACTCGTGGCGAACTGCCTCCGGGGATGGAGCCGACGACGGTACCACGACGGCCCGGCCCGTCGCCGCGCCCTCGAGCATGCTCGAGGCATGCCCGCCGACGGCAGCCAGACCGATCGTATGCACGGGAAACCGGTCGCGGACGTCCGGCCAGAGGTCGGCCAGCCGGGCCCAGAGCGCCTGGCGTTCG
>JBIJCD010000412.1:0-3479 GCA_044344895.1 Pirellulales bacterium
GACGCAGGCGAGGGGTCGGCGAACGCTCGAGGAGCTTTGGGCCGCCTCGGCCCACGCGACGAGACTTTTGCCGCCCCGAAGCCGTCGCTCCACCAAACCGGGATGCGCACTAGCCCTGTTCGCAGCGTTTTTCGTAGCTCTTTCGGCCGCTCCCGCCGCGGCTGCAGAAGCCCCACGCTGGAACATTCTCTTCGTCTTCGCCGACGACTGGGGCCGCTATGCCAGCTGCTACCGCGGGCTCGACGGCCGCCCCGGCATCAACGACGTGGTGGAGACGCCCGCCGTCGACCGGCTGGCGCGGGAGGGCGTCGTCTTCCGCAACGCGTTCGTGAATTCCCCCTCCTGCACCCCCTGCCGCAGCTCGCTCCTCTCTGGCCGCTATTTCTTCAACTGCGGCCGCGGCGCGATCCTCCAGGGTGCCGTATGGGACGACGCCATCCCCACGTTTCCGCTGGAGCTGGAGAAGGCCGGCTACCGGATCGGCAAGTCGTTCAAGGTCTGGAGCCCGGGACGGCCGGCCGATCAGCCGTTCGGCGGCCAGAAGCATGCCTACGAGAAGGCCGGACGGCTGTCGAACAACTTTTCCGAGTCGGCCACGCGGATGGTGGCCGACGGCAAGACCGTGGCCGAGGCCCGCGCGGCGATCCTCGCGGAGGTCCGCGGCAACTTCGAGGCCTTCCTGGCCGACGGCGCGGGTGCCACGCCGTGGCTCTACTTCCTCGGCACCACCACCACGCACCGCACCTGGGTGAAGGGTTCGGGCCAGGCCCTCTGGGGCATCGATCCCGCCAGGCTGCAGGGCAAGCTGCCCGCCTTCCTGCCCGACGTGCCCGAGATCCGCGAGGACGTGGCCGACTATCTGGGCGAAGTCCAGGCGGTTGACGCCTCCCTGGGCGTACTGCTCGAACGGCTCGCCGCCGCCGGCCAGCTCGACCGCACGCTCGTCGTCGTCAGCGGAGACCACGGCATGCCGGGCGTGCCCGCCGGAAAGTGCGACCTCTACGACCATGGCACACGGGTGGCCCTCGTGGCCCGCGTGCCCGGCGGCACCCCCGGCCGCGTCGTCGACGATTTCGTGTCCCTGCCCGACCTCGCTCCCACCTTCATGGCGGTCGGCGGCGTCGCCCCGCCCACCGGCATCGCCGGCCGCAGCATCCTGCCGCTGCTCGAAAGCGACCGGTCGGGCCAGATCGATCCGGAGCGGACCTGGGTGATCACCGGCCGCGAGCGGCACGTGGCCGCGGCCCGCGATGGCAACCTGCCCTATCCCATGCGGGCGCTCCGCACCGCCGACCACCTCTACATCCGCAACTTCGCCCCCGACCGCCTGCCGATGGGCTCGTCCGGCGGCGTCACCGGCTCGACGGCGCCCGACGCCGCCACGCTCGAGTCCGACACCTTCGCCGCGTTCGCCGACATGGACGCCAGCCCCACCAAGGCCTGGCTCGTCGCGCACCGCGACGATCCGCTCTGGTCGTGGCTCTACAGCTTCGCCTTCGCCGAGCGGCCGGCCGAGCAGCTCTACGACCTGCGGACCGATCCCGACCAGCTCACGAACGTGGCCGACCGGCCCGAGTACGCCGCGGCGAAGGCCGACCTGTCGCGGCGGCTCACCGCGATCCTCGAGCAGGCCGGCGATCCGCGGCTGGCCGCCGACGTTCCCTTCGAGCAGCCGCCGTTCACCGACGCGTCTCGCTGACCGATGGCATCAGGCGAACGGATTCCGTTCGGGCCGGCTCCGCAGACCGTTGGCCTCGACGTCGGGACCGCCGGACTTCGTGAACGACTCGGTGGCGGGATCGAACGTGAGCGTGCGGCCGAGGATCCAGGAAAACGCCGCCGCGTTGGCGGCGACGTGCGACCGCCGCATCACCTCGGCGTTGCACACCGGCTGTGACCGCGACTTCACGCAGTCGAAGAAGTTGCGGGCGTGGGCCGCGGCGTCGGTGCCCCGCACCCGCTTGAAGGCCTCGGGCACTTCGGCGGCGAGCGCGTCGCTGCTGAAGTCGATGCCCCCCTCGTCGCCCGTCGACAGCCAGCCGCTCTCACCCACGAACTTCACGGGACACGTGCCGAGCTTCGTGTTGTAGTGCGGGCTGCGGTCGCCGAAGGGCGTCTTGAGGAAGTCGAGCACGAGCCGCACGCCGTTGGCATAGCGGCAGGTGATGTTGTCCTCGGCGGGCGTGTACTCCACCGGGGTCGTGCCGTCGGCCGAGTTGGCCCACTGGCAGAGGTCGACCGTGTGGGCCGCCCAGTCGAGCAGCTTGGCGCCCGACTCGAAGTCGAACTGCCCCCGCCACTTCCCGGCCACGTAGGCCTTGTTGTAGGGCCGCCACGGTGCGACGCCCAGCCAGAGGTTCCAGTCGCACTCGTCCTGCGGCGGCGTCGGCTCGGCGGGCAGCCAGTCGTTCTTCAGCTCCGGCCAGTAGACCGACGCGTGGAGCTGCGTGAGCTTGCCGAGCTTGCCGCCGCGGGCCATCTCCACGGCCTTGATGAAGTTGGGCACGCTGCGCCGCTGGGTGCCTGCCTGGAAGATCCGCCCCGTCCGCCGCATGGTCTCGGCGATCTGCTGGCAGATCGCCATCGTCAGGCCGCAGGGCTTCTCGCAGTAGATGTCCTTGCCCGCCTCGGCGGCCATGATCGAGGCCTTGCCGTGCCAGCGGTCGCCGGTGGCGATCAGCACGCAGTCGATGTCCTTGCGGGACAGCAGCTCGCGGAAGTCGCCGTAGAGCTTGCAGTCGGCGTTGCCGTAGTGGGTGTCGACGAGCTTCTTGCCGGCGTCGCGGCGGGAGGCCTGCACGTCGGCGATCGCCACGCACTGCACGTCGGGAAACTTGAGCATCTCGCCGAGCACGTAGGTGCACCGCGGCCCGATGCCGATCACGCCGAGCGTGAGCCGGTCGCCGGCGGCGGCCACCCGCTCCCGGCCGAGGGCCCGAGCGGAGACGATCGCGGGGCCGACGAGGGCGGGCAGCGTCGCCGCCGCGGTTCCGGCGGTGGCAAGAAAATCACGACGGCTGGCGGAGCGGTCGGTGGTCATCGGCGGACTCCTCGTGAGGCGGTGGCGGGCGGACGAACGGTTGCGATGGACGTGAATGTAGGGCACGCCATGGCCACCCGCAAAGCGATCGAGTCAGCCGCGTGACCGCACGGGCCGTCCGCAAAGTCGCCGGGACGCCGCAGGTTTGCGAGGCCAGCCCCGCGAGGCCCGCCGATGGCGGCGAGGCTGCGGCCCAAACCCTGCCGGCTGTAGCGATCATCCGCCCGCTGACGCCACGGATGGCCGGGTACCGGACCGCGGCCGATTCCCCCTCTCCGACGGCTGGGCGGCCGGATAGCGGCCGGGGTACCCGACCGCGAACACCTGCCGCAGAAGGGACACAGACTTCATGCGACGCACAACTGCCATGCGACTGACACGCGGCCTGCTCGTCATCGTGCTGGGATTGGCGTGCGGCGTCCCGGCCGCGCGTGCCGCC
>JBIJCD010000413.1:0-3464 GCA_044344895.1 Pirellulales bacterium
CCAAGCACATGCAGCAGAGCCAGCGACCGCTCAACTACGCGATCGTCGACGAGGTCGACAACATTCTCATCGACGAGGCCCGCACGCCGCTGATCATCTCCGGCCCGGCGCACGACGACGTCACCAAGTATGCCAAGGCCGACCAGATCGCCCGGCAGCTCGTCGCCGACCGGCACTTCGAGGTGAAGGAGAAGGAGCACACCGTCGCGCTCACCGAGGAGGGCGTGCGAACGGCCGAGAAGCTCGCGGGCGTGGAGAGCTTCTACACCGCCGGCAACATGGAGTGGCCCCACCTCATCGACAACTCCCTCAAGGCCCACCACCTCTACAAGCGCGACGTCAACTACGTCGTGCAGAACGGCGAGGTGGTGATCGTCGACGAGTTCACCGGCCGCCTCATGCCGGGCCGCCAGTGGTCCGACGGGCTCCACCAGTCGGTGGAGGCGAAGGAGGGGGTGAAGGTCAAAGAGGAGTCGCAGACCCTGGCCACCGTCACGCTGCAGAACTTCTTCAAGCTCTACAAGAAGGTCGGCGGCATGACCGGCACGGCCATGACCGAGGCCAACGAGTTTTGGAAGATCTACAAGCTCGACGTCATCGCCATCCCGCCCAACCGCGGCATGAAGCGGATCAACCACCCCGACGTGATCTACCGCACGGAGCGGGAAAAGTGGGTGGCCGTGGCCGACGAGGTGGAGCGGATCAACCGCTGGGACACGCTGGCGCTCGCCGACGGCAGCTGGCGCATCGGCACGATCGTGGCCGAGACCCCCGACCACTACGAGCTGAAGCCCAAGGGGACCCACGGCTCCGAACCCACCGAATCGATCCAGCGCGACAAGGTGAAGGAAGTCCAGCGGAAGGGCCTGCCCGTGCTCGTCGGCACGGTGTCGATCGAGAAGAGCGAGCACCTCTCGCGGCTCTTGGAGAAGCGGGGCGTCGACCACCAGGTGCTCAACGCCAAGCAGCACAAGCGCGAGGCCGAGATCATCGCCCAGGCCGGCCGGCTCGGCGCCGTCACGATCGCCACCAACATGGCGGGCCGCGGCACCGACATCATCCTCGGCGGCAATCCCGACACGCTCGCCTGGGCGCAGCTGCAGGACCGCTACCCGACTCGGCTCGACGTGCCGAAGGAAGAGTGGGACGCGCTCGTCGCCGAGATCTCGGCCCGCGAAAACATGAAACCGGAGGGGGAAACCGTCCGCGGCATGGGCGGCCTGCAGATCGTGGGCACGGAGCGGCACGAGGCCCGCCGGATCGACCTGCAGCTTCGCGGCCGCTGCGGCCGCCAAGGCGACCCCGGCTCGAGCCGCTTCTTCCTCTCGCTCGAAGACGACCTGATGCGGATCTTCGCCGGCGAGTGGGTGAAGAACGTGCTCACGCGGCTGGGCATGCAGGAGGGTGAGGCGATCGAGAGCCGGATGGTCACCCGCCGGGTCGAGGCCGCGCAGAAGAAGGTCGAGGAGCGGAACTTCGAGGTCCGCAAGAACCTGCTCGAGTACGACGAGGTGATGGACGAGCAGCGGAAGCGGGTCTACGGCTTCCGCCAGCGGATCCTCGACGACGAGCCCTGCCGCGACATCATTCTCGACATGGTCGACCGGCAGATCGACCAGAACATCGGCACCTTCCTCGACCGCGACTACGGGCCCCAGACCTACGCCACCTGGGCGTCGGGCCAGCTCTCCTGCGAGCTCGACTCGGCCGACTTCCGCGGCATGTCGCCGGAGGAGGCGGAGCGTCGGGCGGTGGAAGAGGCGGTGCGGCAGTCGGAATCGCTCGTCTTCGAGGCCGTCGAGGAGAACCTCCCCTCGGGCGAGGACGAGGAGGAGTGGAACTGGTCGGCTCTGGCCTCGTTCGCCAACGTCCGCTGGCGGATCTCCGTGAACGACCGTGACTTGAAGCGTGTCGGCCGCGACGGCGTTGCGGAGTTCCTCCAGGAGAAGATCCGCGACGCGATCCACCGCATCGACCTCTCCGAGGGCGCCCGGTTCCTCGCCCCCGACTTCGGGCTGCGGAGCGCCTGCGGCTGGACGGAGTGGCGGTTCGGTGCGCGGCTCGACGACGGCGACCTCGCGGCGGTCGACAAGAATGGCCTCGATCCGCAGGCCTTCAAGAAGCTCGTCAGCGGCAAGGCCCGGGCGGTCTACGCCCAGCGGGAGATCGAGTACCCGGTGCTCGTCGGGCTGTCGCACTTCACGGCCCGAGGCCCCGGCGGCAGCCGCGGTCTCGACCGCGAGGGGCTGCTCGCCTGGGCGCGGGAGCGGTTCGATCCCGCACTCACCGAGCACGACCTCGCGTCGAGCGACCTCGACGAACTCAAGGGCGTGCTCGTGGCGGCCAGCCGCCGCCGCCACGCCCAGGGGGGCGACTCGCGGGACGAGATGAAGCGGATGGAGCGGGCGGTGGTGCTGCAGATCCTCGACAACGCCTGGAAGGACCACCTGCTGGCGATGGACCACCTGCGGGCCAGCGTCGGCCTGCGGGGCTACGCGCAGGTCGACCCGAAGGTGGAGTACAAGCGGGAGGGAATGCGGACCTTCGACCTGATGTGGAAGGGGATCGACGAACGGGTCACCGACATCGTCTACCGCATCGAGCAGGTCGAGGGGGACGAACTCCGGAGCGCCTGGAAGGAGACCGCCGCGATCCACGCGGAGGCCGCGCCGGTGGCGATGGCGGAGACGCAGCAGGCCGCCGGCGGGCCGGCGGAAATGCCGGGCGACAGCCGCTCGACGCAGCCGGTCGAGCCGATCCGCAACATGGGGCAGAAGGTGGGCCGCAACGACCCCTGCCCCTGCGGCAGCGGCAAGAAGTTCAAGAACTGCTGCGCGAAGTCGAGCGGCGTGCCGCTGGGCTGACGGCGGCGCCGGTCGCCATGGCGACCGGCCGTGGGACGAAGTGGCACCGCCACGTCCCCAGCCGCAGGCTGCGGACGATTGCGGCGATCCGATATCCCGCCTTGGCATGGGCCCGCAGCGCCGCCGCATTCTCCGGCAACGTGAGCCTGAAGGCGGTCGAGCAGCCCTCGTCGCGCAGGTGCCGCAGCCAAGCCACGCTCAGTGACGGGGCGATCCCCATGCCCCGCACCGCCGGTGTCGTGTAGGCGTTGCACTGAAAGGCCTCGCCGGCGGCCAGGGGCAGATTCCTGCCGAGATAGTCCGATCTGGCCCTGGTGGTCGAGCCCCACATCGCCCCGACGATCCGGCCGTTGTGCCAGGCGACGAGGCAGCGGTCTCCTTCGGCGAGCCGTCGTGCCGGATCGTCGCCGTGCGGCTCCTCGCGAAACGCCCGGTAGGCATCTGCATCCTCGGCCGAGAGCCATTCAATCGTCACGGGCAGTGACGCGTTGCAGTCCGGAATCGCGGTGGAGAGCGGCCGACGCAGCAGATAGAGCCGCCGGAAGCCGAGCACGGCCAGGGCTCGGAACCAGAAGCCGCGCAGGCCTTCCTCACGCAGCG
>JBIJCD010000050.1:0-12781 GCA_044344895.1 Pirellulales bacterium
GAGATCGGTCGGGTTCACGAGACCCCGTTGCGCGGCCGCGCCCAGATCGGGCCGGGTCACCGAGGCGTGCACCAGGCGCCGTTTCCGGCAAAGCCACTCTTTCGACATGTGCACCCCCTCGGTAGACAGGTCGAATCAAAATAGCACAGCATCGCAAAAAACAATGGCGTGTTTTTTGTGCGGGCATTTGTGAGGGTCCGCGGCGTAGGTTCGTTCAGCGTGGCTGACAGCATATGGCGAGGGGCGTTAGTCGCGGCGTGCACGAACCGGCTCCTAGACGGCGGCACGATCCGGTCATCGACAACGAGCGTTGAAATGGCCGCTGCAAACGGCGCCGCTTTGAGAGAGCGAATCTTTGATCGTTGATGCTGCCCCCGCCTTGGATACCGGCCGCATTATTTAGCCGCGCAGGGGCTGACGCCGCCTGGAGCGGTGGCCGCTACTGGCCGGCTTCAGCCGCTGCTTCCGGCGCCGCATCGGTGGCCGGTGCGGCATTCGCCGCGGGCTCGGCCGGAGCCGCGGCCTCGGGCTGGCCCAGCGCCGCCGTCACGGCCCTGGCCGCGGCGCGGCCCTCGGCGTCGAGCTTCCCTTTCGGTGCCCGCACCTCGACGGTATACATCCGGCCGCCGATCACCACGGCGTAGCTCGAGCGGTCGATCGATTCGCTGACACCCGCCACTTTGATCGTCGCCGGAGCGGCCCACGTGACGCCGAGATGCGGGCCGAGCGTCATCGCCGCCGGCTTCTTCACCAGCGTGCTCTTGCCGTTCTTGGTGAAAGTCGCCGCCAGGCTGTCGGCGATCGCCTTGACGAACTCCCGCTGGTTGCCCGAGTCGATCTCAACCAGTCCGTCGGGCGGATCCGCGGCCGTCACCACGATCGATGGAAACGTCTTCTGCCGGCTCGGCACGTACTTGACGAGGTAGTCCTTCGACTGGGCGCCGCGTATCCAGCCAGTGGGAGACATGACGACGATCCGGCCCCGGTCGACGGTGAGCGCCGTGTCGGGGTCGACACCCTCGACCCATTCCTCCGCCACCGCGTCGGCCGCGGGCTCGTCCGGGGCGGCTTCCGCCTCGTCCCCCTCGCCGGACCGCGCCGCCGCGGTCGCCTGCGGCTTCTTTTTCTTGCCGGCCTTCGAGCAACCCGAGCACGGGAGGAGCAGCACCGCGACCGCCAGCCCGAGGGAGGCCACCAGCCGCAGCGTCGCCGTCAGATCCGCGGACCGCATCGCCAGTCCCTCACTCGGTGATCGCTTCCTTGACGAGCTGGATGAAGTGGCTCGCGCGGGACGACTGCATCAGCTCGGCCGCCTTCTTCTCCGCCGCCTTGCGGTCGGAGTATTCGAACATCGCCAGCCGCTTCATGCCCTGGTTGAACACGCCCCAGTAGGCCTTCATGCGGGCTTCCTTGGCGGCCTTCTTGCGGCTCGGCTTCTTGGCCTTGCCCGGTTCCTTGACCGCCTTCTCCTTCTTGGCCTTGACCGGCTTCTCCTTGGCCACCTTCTCCTTCGCAGCCTTGTCCTTGGCCGGCTTCTTCGTCTTTTCACGGGCCTCGGCCGCGTCGTTCTGGGCCCTGAGTTCCTTGCGATTCACCACTTTTCTGGCCATAACGCCCTGTCGTCCTTCGAGGATGGGAGAGTGCGGTCGAGCTGCTGCCGTCACGGGGTGCCGCACGGGCGGCCCGCGGGATCGGCAGTATAGCGTCCGCTGTGGGGGCCGCACGGCCCTCGTATAATGCGGGCACCATGACCACCCTGCTTCAGGATGCGGCCGCCGGCCCGCTCGCCGCCTACCGCGGTCTCGCCGACGCCGTCCTCGCCGAGCGGATCGATGCGGTGCGCCGGCGGATGGGCGGCCGTCTCGTGATCCTCGGCCACCACTACCAGCAGGACGTCGTCATCGCCCATGCCGACCTGCAGGGCGACAGCTACCAGCTCTCGAAGTCGGCCGCCGAACGGGAGCAGTGCGAGGCGATCGCCTTCTGCGGCGTGCACTTCATGGCCGAGACGGCCGACATCCTCGTCAACCGGCCGGAAAAGGTGGCCGCCCGGGGCGGCCGGCGGGTGACGGTGGTGCTGCCCGATATGGCGGCCGGCTGCTCGATGGCCGACATGGCCGCGATCACGCAGGTGGAGGATGCCTGGGCCGATCTCGGCGAGGCGATCGACACGGCCGACGTCACGCCCGTCACCTACATCAACTCGGCGGCCAGCCTCAAGGCCTTCTGCGGCCGGCACGGCGGCATCGTCTGCACGTCGAGCAACGCCCGGGCCGTGCTCGACTGGGCGTTCGCGCGAAGGAAGCGG
Source organism: Pirellulales bacterium (assembly GCA_044344895.1). Taxonomy (GTDB): domain Bacteria; phylum Planctomycetota; class Planctomycetia; order Pirellulales; family UBA1268; genus CAMCQY01. The sequence continues at coordinate 2,309 of JBIJCD010000050.1, forward strand.
GTGCTGTTCTTCCCCGACCAGCACCTCGGCCGCAACACGGCGCGCAAGATGGGCATCCCGCTCGACGAGATGTGCGTGTGGAACCCGCATGAGCCCCTGCTCGGCGGCAACGACGCCGCGCAGGTGAAGCGGAGCCGGGTAATCCTCTGGCAGGGCCACTGCAGCGTCCACGCGATGTTCCGCCCGGAGCACGTCGACGCGATGCGGGCGAACCTGCCGGGCGTGAAGGTGCTCGTGCACCCCGAGTGCTCGATGGAGGTGGTCGACAAGGCCGACCTCGCCGGCTCGACGAGCTACATCATCAAGCAGGTGGAGGCCGCGCCGGCCGGCACGACGTGGGCGATCGGCACGGAGCTGCACCTCGTCAAGCGGCTGGAGCAGCAGCACCCGGAGCAGACGATCCGGTTTCTCTCGCCGGTCGTGTGCATGTGCGCGACGATGTACCGCATCGACCTGGCGCATCTCTGCTGGAGCCTCGAGCACTTGGAGGCGGGCACGCCGGTGAACGTGATCCGGGTCGACGACGAGACGGCGAAGTGGGCCGTGACGGCGCTCGAGCGGATGCTCGCCGTGAGCTGATGCGGCCAGCCGCCCACTTCCTGTCGTTCGCCAACCGTCGCTACGGCGGGTCGCTCGCGCGGATCCGCCGCGAGGCGGGAGGCATGGGCCGGTTCGCGTCGGTCCGCGCGGTGGACGACCGCTGGCTCGGCGCCGACTACTGGCGGACGCACGCCGACACGGTGCGGCGGCACCGCCGCGGGTTCGGGCTCTACACCTGGAAGCCGCACGTGATCCGCCGCACGCTCGAGTCGCTGCCCGAGGGCGACGCACTCCTCTACTGCGACGCCGGCTGCTCGCTCAACGCGGAGGGCGGCGGCCGGCTGGACGACTATGTCGCGTTGGCCGCGGAGCATCCGTCGCAGGTCCTGGCATTCTCACTCGATGGAAAAGTGGGCGAATGGACGAAGCGGGCGACGCTCGCGGCGGTCGCCGCCGACGACGAGGAGATGCGGCGGCGGGAGATGGTGCTGGCGGGCATCCTCCTGCTCGTGGCCGGGCCGGCCGCGGTCGACCTCGCGCGGGAGTGGGAGCGACGGATGGCCGACGTGCGGCTCGTCGACGACTCGCTGTCGTCCGGCGGCGAGCACCCGGAGTTCAAGGCGCACCGCCACGACCAGAGCATCTTCACGCTGCTGGCCCATCAGCGCGGCCTGCAGACGATCCCCGACGAGACCTGGTGGCCCGACGACTGGGACGCCGCGCGGCGGTTTCCCGTGCACGCCCGCCGCTGGCGGCACCGACTGCCGTGGAGCCAGGCCTGGATGCGGCGGGGCCTCTGGCCGCGGTGGTAGGACGCGCATGCAGGAGATGCCCGGACCGTCACGGCACCACGCGGACGCTCACCGCTGCCAGAGTGGCATGTGTCGATGACGTGACGCGGCATGTGTTCACGCCGCGGGCGAGCGCATCCTTCAGTTCGGAAGATGCGAGGGTGAGCGTGAGTGTCGACAAGCCGCGCGTGGTCGCCAGCCCCTCGAGCGGGCGGCCGTTGACGGCGATGACCGGCGGCTCGGACAACTCCTCGCCCTTCACGAGCATCTCGAGGCTGGTTTCCCGGGCGAGTGCGGGATCATCGGCGATGAACAGCGTCGCCTCGGCGGCGATGCCGGGCTGCAACGACAGTGGCAGCGGTCCACCGCTCTTGGTCAGGTCGCCGCCGCCGCCCGGTTCGAGGAAGTATTCCTTCGGCAGGCCGGCCAGCCGCGCACGGTCGGCGAACTCGTCGAGCAGCGGCATCTCGTCGCGGAGGTAGAAGTTGAAGAAATAGAGTCCGTCGGCCCCTTTCTGCCAGAGCGTGGCGATGGCGGCCCGCAGGGTCTCGGGGCTGCCGTAACGCGGGATGGCATGCCGGTTCTGCCGCTCGAGGGCACCATACACCGGCACGCCATGCGCGTGTGCGACGGTGACCCAGCGCTCCAGCGGGCACGACGAAAAGCTCGTGCCCGGTCCGGCGATGATGGCGTCCAGCCAGCCGGCCTTCAGCCACGCCTCGACGTCCAGGCCGATGGCGGCCGCCTGCTCCGGCGTGGCGGGGACACGGGCCACCAGTCGCAGGGGATGCCCGCGGCGTTTCGCCGCATCGTCCACGATCGCCCGCGCGTCACGAACGAATGCCGTCATGGTTTCCCTCTCCACCTCGCCTCGGCGGAAGAGATCGGGATACCGCAGCCAGTCGAGTTCGACGCCGTCGAGGTCGTAGCGGCGGCAGGCCTCCCGGAGAGTGTCGAGGTAATGCGCCCGTACCTCGGCGCGTGAGTAGTCGAAAGCCACCGCTGCATTCCTGATCGCGGGCCGCTCGGCCGTGCCGGCGAGCCATGGCAGAATCCTCGTTTTCCAGTCATCGTCCGGCGGTGGCTCGTGGAAGAGATCCCTGCGCGTCCGGTGGAAGTCGGACCAGAGGTGGGCCCAGTTGAACCAGGCATGATGGGTGTCGTTCATACGCATCGAGAAGAAGAAGCTACGGCCGTCACGCCTCCAAAAGTCCAGGATGGGCTGGAGCGGATCCTCGCCGAGCGCTGCGATGTGGTCCCGCTTCAGTTTCCAGATTGGCAGGCCGAAATTGCCGCAGTAGGACAGCCCCTGCGTGCGGGTTTTGGCCAGCGGCCCGATCCGCGGCGCGAGTGCGTCGTCGAGTGAGTTGATCGTCGGCAGCGGCGGATAGGGGCCCGCTGGCACCCACAGGCCGCTGGCGTGATGCTCGGGGTATGCGGGCCACTTGAGGTCGTCGCTGTCGTTGTTGAACAGGACTCGCGGCAATCCGCGACGTTCGAGGGCGGTGTCGGGGGTGGCGCCGGCGGCCACCGACAGAGTCGTGAAGGGAACCGCCGTCAGCCACGCGGTGATGACGAGGAACAGCCCGAGTGCATGGTTTAGGCAGCGGTGGCCCGTGATCCCAGCCACCTTCGAGTCACACATCACTTCAGAGCTTCCAGTGGAATCACCGCCAGCTCGTTGGCGATGTGGCTCTTGTGGGTGTAGCCCACGTAGAGCTTTCCGTCGTGCTCGACCGCGTAGGGATAGCTGAAATCGGCCCGCGGATCGGAGACGCCCGGGGTCGTGTCCGACACCGAATGCCGGACGACGAACACCCTGCTGAACAACGGCTCCCCCGGCCGGCTCACCGCGATCGTAAGCGGCGAACGGCCGCCGCCGCTGTCGGCCGTGGTCGTGCACGCCAGGAATCGCTGGCCCGTCGAGAGCGTGCCGGCGTAGGGCTTGCTCGTAGCCATCGGGAGATTCGACGGCGTCGCGGGCGTCCAGGTGCGGCCGCAGTCGCCGCTCGTAGAGACGAGCGCGACCGGTCTCGTGCCGTAGCGGGCGATGTTCGTGATCCGGCAGCCGTCGACGATCACGGTCGACTCGCCCCAGACGTCGCCCAAGTCCGGTGCCGTCTCGATCACGACCAGATCCCACGCCGTGAAGTCATCCCCCTTGCTGATGGCCACGGCGGGCAGCTGGCCGACGACGCCGTAGCCGGCGGCGACGCGAAAGCCGGCCATGATCCAGTTGCCATCGGCCATCTGCTGCGGCTCCTGCATCGGCCAGAAGCCGTTCTCCACGACCACGCCACGCGGCTCCCACTCGCCCGTCCGCTCGTCGAGCAGGTAGCCGCGGGTGTGGGTCTTCTGGAACCGGTCGTAGAACGCGCCCATGAAGGCCCACAGCCTCCCGCCGCGCGAGAGAAACACGCCGTGGCTGACACCGAGATTGCCCGCGCCAGCGTCGATCACGACGGGCGGCTCCCACGTCGCGCCGCCGTCCGCGCTGACTCGCACGTGCGCCTCCTCCGACGCCGTGTTCTCGTCACCCTTGTTGAAGCCGTACGAGGCGTAGAGCTTGTCCTTGTGCCACACGAGTCCGACGCCGAGCGTCCAGTTGCAGCCGTCGACGTCGGGCCGCCGCGGCTTGATCACGTGGAACGTGACTCCCTCGAGCACCGGCGCGGCGGCCTTCTTCGGCAACGGCACGGCCGGATCCCAGAGCACTGCCGGCTCCGCCGCGGCACCGAGCGACCGCACGAGTGCCACGATGGCCAGCGACAGGCATGCCGTGCGGAACGTGGACGCAGTCGTACGCATGGTGTTTCACCCTCGTTCTACAGCGTGGCGGATCCGCCGCCTCAGACCCCGGTGAGCCTCGGCTTCGCGGTCAGGCCCATCGCGTCCACCGCGGCCACGAGCCGGCGATCGACATCGGCGGTGAGGGGCAGCATCGGGGCGCGGACGCCGCCCACGCTGCGGCCGCGAAGCTCCAGGCCCCGCTTGATCACCGCGATCCAGTCGGCCCGCTCCCCTCCCACGCCCACCGTCGCGATCTCCACGAAAGGCATGATCCGATACCAGAGCGCCCGGCCCTGCACGAAGTCGCCGTCGTCGATGCAGGTGTGCACGAACCGGCTCCAGAGCTCGGGGCAGAAGTTGGCCGTGCCTGACACCCAGCCGGTCGCCCCGAAGGCAAACGCGCCCAGGGCGTTGTTGTCGTGGCCGTAGAACAGGTGCGCCGAGTCGCCCAGCCGCATCCGCAGTCGGGCGATCGCATAGGGATCGCTGTCGGCATCCTTGAGGTACTGCACGATCCCGTCGCGGTAGAGCCGCTCCAGCAGATCGACCGACAGCCGCGTGCCGGTGACCGGCGGGTTGTTGTAGACCATGATCGGGATCGAGATCGCGTCCCGCACCGCCTTGAAGTGTGCGTAGAGCTCACGCTCGGTGTGCACCTGGTACCACGGCGAGATCAGCAGGATGCCATCGTACCCCGCGCGTTCGGCGAAACGGCACCGCTCCACCGTGTGGGCCGTCGCCATCCAGGCGCCGCCCGCGAGGAGCGGCACGCGGCCGCGCACCTGCTCCTTGACGACGCCCAGCACCTGCTCCCATTCGGCCCGGTCGAGATTCATGAACTCGCCGGTGCTCGAGCCGGCACAGAAGCCGTCGGATCCGCCGGCCAGCATGAATTCGACGTGGTCTCGCAGGGCCAGCGCGTCGACGCCACCGTCGGCGGTGAAGGGAGTGATGAGCGGGGGATAGAGGCCGCGAAACGTCTGCGTCACGAGCGAAGCTCCGGATGGTCCGTGCCCCGAGCGCGATCACGGGGGCATTGGCAGCAGACGCTACGGCGCTCCGCTGGCCGCCACAAGACGCCGGCTCGCCCGCATGCAGGCCTGCGCGCGATCTGGCATACTCTGCACGGGTGCACCGTGGCCCCGGCGGAGGAAATCGTGGTCAGGGCAGGCCGACAGCCGGACATGCGGGCCGCGACCGAACTGCGGTCGGTCGTCGACGCCTTCGCGGCGCGGCATGCGGCGGCGCGGGTGGCGCAGGGGGCGGACAAGCGGCCGCTGCTCGCGGCGTTCCAGCGTCTGCAGGCCGCGGCGCGGTCCGGCGATCACCGCCGCATGGCGGCGGCCGACCGCGGCCTGCACCTGTGCATCGTGGACCTCGCGGGCATCGAGGGGCTGGCGGCGGTGTGGACGGCCGCCGCCGCCACGATGGAGCGGTTTCGCGTGGAGACGCTGGCCACCTGCTGGCCCGACTTGACGATCCTGTTCGAGGCGCATCGGGCGATCGTGGACGCCATCTGCGCCGGAGACGCCGTGGCGGCCGAGGACGCCGCCAGGTCGCACCTCGATGCCGTCTGGTATCGGCTGGCCGATGCGGCCGGCGACCCGCTGCTGCCGGACGACCCGCTCGCCCGATCCTGCGCCTACCTCGAGTTTCACCTGCAGCAGCCGGTGTCGCTCGAGTTTCTGGCAGAGCACGTGGCGCGGACGAGCCCGGGGCACCTGGCCCGGCTTTTCCGGGAACGCCGCGGCATGGGCTTCGTCCGCTGGCTGCGCGAGCTGCGGATGCGCAAGGCGCTGCGGTTGCTCACCGGCACGGCCGAGCCGGTTGGCCGGGTCGCGAAGCTGGTCGGCTACGCCGATCCATCGCGATTCGCCGAGCATTTCCGTGGGCGATACGGACTCACGCCGCGGGCCTACCGGCGCCGGTACGCGCCCGCGGCGGCCGGTGACGCCCGCGCGGCCCGTGCCGCCGGCCCGTGACCGGCCGCGATGCACCCGGCCCGCTTCTGGCACAATGGGCGCCCATGAGCAGCGACGCGCCGCGTTACCGGATGGTGCGATTCGACGACGTGCCGGGCACGCCGTGCCCCTGCGGCGTGGCCCATCGCGCCTTCGACGACTGTGCCGAGCTTCCCGCGACCGTGCACCTCACCGAGATCTCGGTCGACGCGAAGCTGCACTATCACCGCCGGCTCACCGAAACCTACTACTTCCTGGAGTGCGAGCCGGGGGCACGGATGCAGCTCGACGACGACGTGGTCGACGTGGCGCCGGGCGCCTGCATCGTCATCCCGCCGGGCGTGCGGCACCGGGCCATCGGCAGGATGAAGGTGCTCTTGTTCGTGACGCCGAAGTTCGACGCCGCCGACGAGTGGGTCGTCGAGTGACACCCGGCAGCGACCGGCTTCAGGCCACGGCCGCCTCGAGCTGCCCGTGCAGCGCCACGAGCCGCTTGTAGCGGTCGTACATCGCGGTCGCCGTGGCGGTGGCCGCGGGCCGCGGCGTGAACCGGGTGGGCGTGCCGCTGGCGTGGCCCTGCAGAAACGCGGCCCACTCCGGGGCCCGGCCGGCGATCGCCAGCCGGCGATACTCCGCCATCAGCGCCGCCCCCCAGGCCGTGCCCTCCGCCGCGCCGTCGAGGATCGTCACCGGCGTGTTGAACGCATCGGCCAGGATCTGGCCCAGTGCCGGCGTCTTCGTGAGCCCGCCGGAGAGGATGATCTCGGTCCGGGGAAAACCCTGGGCCGCCAGCAGGTCGCTCCCCATCCGCAGGTTGAAGACCGTGGCCAGCAGCATCGCGCGGGCGACGTTGCCCGGCGTTGCGTTGCCGTCGTTGAGGCCGATCACGCAGGCCGTGCCGCCGCGCGACACGCCCAGCCCCGGCTCGTCGTCGCTGAAGGGCAGGGCGAGCAGGCCGCCGCAGTCGGCGGGGGCGGCGAGCAGCTGCGGGATGACCGCGGCGAACGCCCGACCCGTGTCGTCACCGTGCACCTTGCCGAACATCCCCACCACGCTGTTCATGGGCGTGGTGCCGTTCCGCAGCCAGACCATGTTGATCGGCTTGCCGTCAGGGGCGCAAAAGTGGTCGATTGCGCGGGCGATCCCCTGAAACGGCCGATCGCCCACCGAGTTGGCGACGACGCTCGTGCCAAAACTCATCGACACCATGCCCGCAGCGCCGATGAGCGAGCCGGTGAGCGCCGCGGGCTGGTCCCCCTCGGCCGGCGCCACCGGTATCCCCGCGGGCAGGCCGAGCAGGGCGGCCCCGTGGCCGTCGAGCGTGCCACCGTCCTCGCCGGCCCGGCGCACCTGCGGCAGCAGGTCGCGAAGCGGGCGGATGCTGACGCCGCGGGCCGCGGCCGTCCCCACGGCGTCGAAGTCGGCGAGCAGCCGGGCGTCGTAGTCGAGTGTCGCCTGGTCGATGGGAAACATTCCGGCCGCATCGCCGATGCCGAGCGTCCAGCCGCCGGTGAGCAGATGTGAGATCCAGCCGGAGGGCGTGGTGATGCGGGCCACCTTCGCGGCCTTCTCCCGCTGGTTGCGGATCGTCCACAGCCAGCGTGACGCGGTGAGCCGCTTGGGGCACTTCACGCCGAACCGTTCCGTCAGTTCGTGGCCCTCGGCCTCGTTGCGGCCGTCGCACCAGAGCCGCGCGGGGCCGAGCGACCGGCCCAGCTCGTCGGCGAGCACCTCGCCGTGCATCTGGCCGGAGATGCCGATCGCCAGCACCTCCATCTCGACGCCGCCGGCGACGAGCTTCCGCCGCAGATCGGCCATGGCCTCGGCCAGCGCCTGCTCCCAGTCACCCGGCTCTTGCTCGTAGCACTCCGGCCCGAGCCCGGGCACCATCTCGTAGCGGCCTTCGCCGTGCCCGCGGATTTTCTGCGCGGTGTCGGTGAAGATGACCGACAGCCCCTGCGTGCCGGCGTCGATGCCCAGATACCCCTGCGTCTTCATGCCGCGATCCTCCGTTGCGGCGGCAGTGTAGCAGGGGAGGAGGCGCCGGGGCTGCCCGTACCCCGTCGCCGGACGTTCGCTGCGGCCCTCCGGGCCTCCGCTCTCTCGGAGCTGACTGCGCTTCGGCATCCATGCCTGCGCTAGTCAGCTACGCCGGCTCTCGGGGCACGGGCAGCCCCTCGTCGATCCATGCGCTGCGCGCAGACCGCTCGGACGGAAGCCGACCGCAGCACCCGCGGGCGGATGCCTGCCAAGAAAAATCGCACGATGCGATGTTTTTCGTGAAGCCAGTGCCCGGCCCGTGTCAGCTCTCCGTGATCGCCACCGCGCGGATCGGCGAGCCGTCGCGGCCCGCGAAATTGAGCGGGAAGCCGCAGAACACGATCCGGTCGGGCACGCGGTCGAGGTGCGCGAGCCCCTCCACGATCACGATCTCGGCGTCCTTTGCCAGCAGGATGTGGTGCACCTCGTACCAATCGCGGCCGGGCGTGGGAGTGTCCATCCCCAGCATGCGGATCTTCCGCGACACGAGGTAGCGGGCGGCGTCCTGCGTGAGCGAGGGGAAGTCGCTGAAGTACCCGTCGCGGCCGAAGTGCCGGTGCCAGCCGGTCTCGTAGATGATCTTCGCGCCGGGCACCAGCAGGTGCTCGTGCGGCCGGAAGTCGTCGGGCGTGATCTCCTCGCGCGGCTGCTTCGGGATCCGCAGTACGGTGGCGGGACCGTAAAACCAGTCGAGCGGCATCTGGTCGATCGTCTTCCCGTCGTCCAGGAAGTGGTACATCGCGTCGAGGTGGGTGCCCTGGTGGGTCGACATCACGACCTGCGAGATGTTGTAGCGCAGCGTCGCCGTGGTGCCGTGCGGCACGATCGAAAGCTTGGGGTCGGAGGGGAAGTTGGGCTGGCCGTGGACGAGCGGGTGCGAAAGATCGACGAGCGGCATGTCAGGCTCCGGTGATGGGCTGCGAGGCGAAGGGCTCCCGGCCTACGAGCAGGCTCGTCATGCCGAGATCGGTCACGAGGTTCGCACCCGTGATCGCGCTGGCGGCGTCGGAGAGCAGGAAGACGACGGCGGCGGCGATCTCCTCGGGCTCGATCAGCCGCTCCCCGGGGATCTGCGCCATCCAGTGATCGAGCAAGGCTTTCTCGCTCGGCGCCGCGGCGACCATGTCGCGCCAGATCGTCGTCCGGCAGAGGCCGGGGGAGACGACATTCACCCGCACGCCGTGCGGCGCGAGCTCCACCGCAGCCGCCTTCGTGAAGCCCACCATGCCGTGCTTGGCCGCGTCGTACGGGGCGGCGCCGGCGACGGCGGCCAGCGTGTGGACGCTGGCGATCTGTACGATCGAGCCCCCACGGGGCCGCTGGGCCACCATCCGCCGAGCCGCGAACTGCGTGAGAAAGAACGAGCCCTTGAGGTCGATGTCGATGACGCGGTCCCATTCCGCCTCGCTGACCTCGACGAACGGCTTCACGTAATTGACGCCGGCGTTGTTGACGAGGCCGTCGATCCGGCCGAACCGCGCGACGGTGGCATCGCAGAGCCGGTGCAGCTCGTCGAGCCGGGCGACGTCGGTCGGCACCGCGACCGCCGTGCCGCCGCCGGCGGCTATTTCCGCGGCCACTGCCTCGGCCTCCACCGCCTCGCGATCGGCGAGCACGACCCGCGCGCCCGCAGCCGCACAGCCGGTGGCGATCGCCCGCCCCAGGCCGCGGGCGGCACCGGTGACGATCACGATGCGGTCGGCGAGGGGAGCACGGAAGGGCATGTCAGGAGCGGCCGGCGTCTGGTGTGATTGGCGGGCCGTCGACGATGCCGCGGATGAGCCGCTCGATCTGGTCGCGGCCGGCGGCGAGCTTCGACCGCTGCTCGGGCGTCATCGGCTGGCGGCCCGCGCCGAAGTCGAAGCCGCGGAGCTCGGCTGCCACGCGGAACCCCTCGGGGAAGTCGCCCGCGGCGAAGATCGCGTCGAAGAGCTCGAGCAGCTGGTACTGCAGCGCGAAGGCCTCCTGCGTGCGGCCGGACGTGGCGAGGTCGAAGATCGTGCGCGTGAGCTCCGGCACCACGCCGCTGGAGGCGTGGGTGGCCCCCTGGCAGCCGGCCAACAGCATCGGCACGAGCACCGCCTCCCAGCCCGTCATAAAAACGAAGTCGGGCCGCACCGGCCGCACGTCGCGGATCATCCGCATCATGTGGGCGAGGTCGCCCGACGAATCCTTGATGCCGACGATCCGCTCGAACTCCGCCAGCCGGCGGATCGTCGGCACGTCGATCGGGCTGGCGAACATCGGGATGTTGTAGAGCGTCACGTCGATCGGGCTGGCCAGTGCGATCTCGCGGAAGTAGGCGTAGACGCTGTCGGGGCTGAGCCGGTAGTAGATCGGGGAGACGATGG
>JBIJCD010000414.1:0-3440 GCA_044344895.1 Pirellulales bacterium
ATGAGCCTCGCCCTGACCGGGCTGCGGGTTCCGGGCGTGCGCGTGGCCGATCCGGCCTGCGTGGGGAAGACGTTCCCCGACTATTGGGACAGGCTCGCGGCGATCGTCGGCAACTGATCCCCGCCGGGCAGCCGTCACCGTCCGTCCGACCACGTCTCCTCGCTGCCCGGACCGCGTCCGAGCGCGAGATCGGCCCTTTCGATCAGGGCGTCGATGGCGTCCAAGCGGGGCAGGCCGCAGGAGCCGGGTTTCGACGGCTCCCGGCCGCAGCAGGCGTCGGTGGCGATGAATCCGCCGCCGCAGTGCTGACAATAGACCCGCCGCCCCAGCAGGGTGACGCCGATCCGAAGGTTTCGGCCGCAGACGGGGCAGTGCTGGTGGTAGCTGACAGGATGTTCCATCGGCTGTTCCCTGGGAACAAGGACTTCCGACTGTTCGGAACGAACCGCCGTCGCATCGTTTTCTGGGCGGAGACCAGTTTAAGAGCGATGGCCGAGTTTGACAACTCGAGAACGAACCCCGGTGCGAGCCACCGCAGACTGCGGTTTCGCCCAGCCAAACTGCGGCTGAGCCCCGGGCCTGCGGCGGTTGCGGATCATGAAACTGCCGTCTCACACATTTTGAACAACGGTGGTCGCGGCAGGTCTCTGCAGCCGCGGCTTTGCTATGATTTCGCCGCGGGAAACCTCGTCGGTTCTCCGCCGTTGAACGCGGCATAGAGGGCGGGGCCGCAGGGAGGACGGCGCGGCTCGGTTCCCGGGCCGCTCGAGACGGTGATGTCATGCTCTTTCGACCGTGGCTGATTCCGTTCGTCGTGATCTTCTGGTGCGTCACCAGTGGCTGGCTGCTGGTGGAGAAGATCCTGCCGTCGCTCGCGCCGACAGCCGCTCCCGGGCACCAGGCGTTCTACGCCGTGGAAGGACGGCCGGTAGCCTGGACCGTCCTGTGGAACGACCAGCCGCTCGGCTGGGCGTTGAGCCAGACGCACCGCGAGGAGGACGGCGGCATGGAGGTGGAGAGCATGCTCCACTTCGACAGGCTGCCGATGAACGATGTCCTGCCCGCATGGACGAAACTGCTCCTGCGGACCAGCTTCGGTCCGCAGGAGCTGCTTGCCTTCGACGCCCGCGGTCACCTGTCGATCGACGCCGCCGGCAGCCTGCGTTCGTTCCGTTCCGCGATCGACCTGCCGGCATCCGGGGATCAGATCGTCCTCAGCGGCACCATCGACAAGGGGGACGTGACCGTCCTGGTCAGCACCCGTGACATGCACTATTCGACGAGTCGGCACCTGCCGAGCAACATCGCCCTGGGCGACGAACTTTCGCCGCAGGCCACGCTGCCCGGCCTGTTTCCGAACCGCCGCTGGACCGTGCCGATCTACAGCCCGCTGCGGCCGGGCCAGTCACCCATCGAGATCCTGCACGCCCACGTGGCGGCCGAGGAGTCGATGTTCTGGGATGACGCGCTGCTGCGGGTGCATGTCGTTCACTACCGGGACGATCCGGCGAGCCACCACGAGCCGCGCTCCCGGTTGTGGGTCGATCGCGGCGGAAAGGTGCTCAAGCAGGAGTCGATCGTGCTTGGGTCGAAGCTTGTGTTCGTACGCCGAACCGACGAGGCGGCCGAGAGGCTGCTCGCCACCATCGGCGTGGAGCCGAGTGGCGTCGAGCCACCGCCCGTTCCCGTCGAGATCGAGACCCAGGCTGCCCCCGACGCCCAGCCGCGATCCGACCAGGCCGCCGAGGCTGAGCCGTCATGATCGAGTTCGACCACGTCGCCCGGACCTACGGCACCAAGCTGGCCGTCTCCGACCTGAGCCTCGCGATCCCGCGGGGTGAACTCTTCGCTCTGCTCGGTCCGAACGGCGCCGGCAAGACCACCACCATCAAGATGCTCGTGGGGCTGCTGCGGCCCTCCCACGGAGCGGTGCGGGTGTGCGGCTTCGACGTTGTCCGAGATCCGCGGGCCGCCCACCTGCACACGGGCTACGTGCCCGACGAGCCGACGCTCTACGACAAGCTCACGGGCCGCGAGTTCCTCCGCTTCATCGCCGACATGTTCGGCATGCCGCGGACGGTGGCCCTGCGAAACATCGACCGCGAGATCGAGAACTTCGAGCTGACCGATTTCGCCGACGACCTGGCCGAGAGCTACTCGCTGGGCATGAAGCAGCGGCTCGTGTTTGCGGCGTCCCTGCTGCACGATCCAGCGGTGCTGGTGCTGGACGAGCCGATGGTGGGCCTCGACCCGCGCAGCGTGAAGATCGTCAAGGACCTCATCAAGGCCCGGACCCAGGAGGGCATGACGGTGTTCATGTCGACCCACACGCTGGCGATGGCCGAGGAACTGGCGGACCGCGTGGGCATCATGGTGCGCGGTGAACTCCGCTTCCTGGGCACGCTCGGCGAGCTGCGGGGCCAGGTCGCCCTGCAGACCACCAGCCTCGAGCACCTCTACCTGCAGATCACCGCCACGCCACAGAACGGCGGCGGGCTGCCGGACCCCGCCTGAGGACGCTTCCATGGCCGGCCGCGGCGTGATCAGCGAGTCCTGCAGGGCGATCCCGCTCGAGTCCGAGGCGAAGCTCTTTTGGTGGCTGCGGGCCACGATCGCCTGGGAGACGCTACGGTCGATGCTGCTGGGGGCGCGGCTGCGTCTGACGCTGGTGGCACTCCTGAGCCTCGTCTTCTGGGGGTCGCTCTACGGACTGTTCGTGGAGGGGTTCAGCTTCCTGGATTCCATCCACGCCGAGGTGATCTCGCTCTTGTTCAACGCCTTCTTCTCGTCATTGATGCTGATGCTCGTGTTCTCGACGGGCATCCTGCTCTACGGCAGCATGTACTGCTCCCGGGAGGCGCGGCTGCTGCTTACGCTGCCGACGCGGTCGGAGGCGATCTTCGCGCACAAGTTCCAGGAGGCGATGTGGTTCTCGAGCTGGGGATTCGTGCTGCTCGGCAGCCCGATGCTCGTCGCCTACGGCGTGGTGCGGGGCGCCCCGTGGACGTTCTATGTGCTCATGCTGCCGTTCATGATCGCCTTCGTGGTGATTCCGGCCACGCTGGGCGGCATTCTCTGCATGGCGCTGGTGGCGTGGCTCGGCCGGGTGCGGTCCCACACGCTGGCGATCGTGGGGGTCGCCGGCTGTGCCGCGCTGGCCTGGGCCGGCTGGTCGCTCTTCAGGGCGGGGCCGGTCGACGGCACGTCGGCGGCGTGGTTCGAGCAGATGTTCATGAAGTTGAGCGTCACGGAGCAGAAGTTTCTTCCCAGCTGGTGGCTCTCCACCGGGCTGATCGAGGCCGCGCGGACGAGCCCGCGGCCCGAGGCCAGGCTGGCGGCGCTCCTGGAGGCGTCCAAGTTCCTGGCGCTGCTGCTCTCCAACGGCATGCTGCTGCAGGTGATCGCCTCCTGGCTGGCCCGGTCCGCCTACCGGCTCGGAT
>JBIJCD010000415.1:0-3431 GCA_044344895.1 Pirellulales bacterium
GCTCCGCTCCGCGCCGGCAAGGGCTCGGCCTACGAGGCGGGCGTCCGCGTGCCGTTTCTCGTGTCGTGGCCGGGGGTCACGCGGCCCGGCACGACGAGCGACGTGCCGGTGATCACGCCCGACATCCCGGCGACGATCCTCGACCTGACGGGCGTCGGCCCGGATCCGGCGCAGCCGCTCGACGGCCTGAGCCTCGCGGCGGCGCTCCGCGGCGGCACGCTCGACCGCGACGCGGTCTACTGGCACTACCCGCACTACCATCCGGGCGGCGCCACTCCCTATTCCGCGATCCGCTCCGGCGACTACCGGCTCGTGCATTTTTACGAGGACGGCCACAGCGAGCTCTACGACCTGCGGAAGGATCCCGCCGAGTCCACCGACCTGGCCGCGGCCGACCCCGCCCGCACCGTGTCGCTCAAGGCCCGCCTCGACGCCTGGCTCGCCGACGTCGGCGCGCAATTTCCGACGGTGAACCCCGACTTCGATCCCGACCGCGACGCCGCGGCGGCCGGCGGCCGGCGGCGACGAGAGGAGCGACGGCCATGACCGACCCGACGGCTACTCCCCTCCGATTACGACGCTGGCTCTCCCGCGCCGCCACGGCGATGGCGGTGGCGCTGGGACTCGTCGCCGCCTCGCAGGCAGACGAGGAGAAGCCCGCGCGGCCCTGGCTCGTGCCCGAGGCGAGCCTGCCGGAGGGCTTTCCGCCGCCCGGCCCCGTCGACGAGATTGTCGTGAAGACCTATCCGGCCCACCGTCTCGCCCGCGTGCGGGCGGAGGGGGGTGGCAACGGGATGTTCATGAAGCTCTTCCGCCACATCGAGCGAAACGACATCACGATGACGGCGCCGGTCGAGATGTCGTGGCCGGGGGAGCGGCCGGCCGAGGAAGGGCCTCCCGCGGCGGTCGGCAGGGAGCCCGAGGCGATGGCATTCCTCTATGGGAAGGCGACGATCGGCGCGGCGGGCGCCGATCCGAAGGATCCGCAGGTCGTGGTCGAGGACGTGCCGGAGGTGAAGGTGGTGTCGATCGGCCTCCGCGGCGGCTACGACAAGGCGACGTTCGACCGCGGCGCGAAGCGGCTGGCCGCCTGGCTGGCGGAGCATCCGCAGTGGCGGGCGGCGGGCGGCCTGCGGACGCTCGCCTACAACAGCCCGTTCGTGCCGAACGTCGCCAAGTATGCCGAGGTCCAGGTTCCGATCGAACCGGCCAATCCGCGGCCCTGACGGCCGGTGCGTGCACCTCCCGATGGCCGACTCATGGCCAAAATCTTGACACGGCCGGGGAGGTGTCATCATTCTAAAAAAGATGTTTTCGTAAGGAGGATTGGGTCCATCGGCAGGAGGGGAGCGGAGACGTGTTCGTCCGCGCGGCTCCTTGGCCTCCCTCCCCGGCAACTCACTACCCAGCGGGAGCTTGTTCCATGTGCCGTCAGCACATCGTTGTTCGCGTTCGTCGCGGCTTCACGCTCGTCGAACTGCTCGTCGTGATCGCCATCATCGGCACGCTCGTCGGCCTCCTGCTGCCGGCCGTGCAGGCCGCCCGGGAATCCGCCCGGGCGAACAGCTGCCGCAACAACCTCAAGCAGCTCGGCGTAGGCATGCACTCCTACCTGTCGGCGAAGACGTTTTTTCCTTCCAACAACTACGCCCCCAACGCCGGCACGACGTGGAACAGCTGGGAGCGGTTCAGCGCGCATTGGCAGCTGCTTCCCTACATCGAGTACAGCGACCTATTCGCCCAGTTCAACTTGAATGGCACGTTTGGACCCAACCAGACGCTGACCCAGCGAAAACTCCCCACGTTCGTCTGCGCTTCGGCCGAGGCGGGCGATCTGGCCTGGGGAGGCAGCAATTACGGCTGGTCGACCGGCAGCAGCACGCACGCCACCAACAACGCCACCCGTTCGAGCGCCAATGGATTCATGCACGCCGAGCACCGCGGCACGGTCACCGGCTCCTCGTCGCCGCGCACCGAAGCCAACAACTCGTGGCCCGGCCGTACGCCCTCCGACATCCGCGACGGCATGGCCAACGTGCTCATGGCCTCCGAGCTCCTCACCGGCAACGGGCTGACTTCGGCCGATCCCTACCAGCCCCTGCGGAACGTGTCGCTCGTCGCGGCGGCCGGAATCCTCAACGGCAGCGCCACGGACATCAACTTCCCGACCGCGGCGGAATTGCAGACCGCGGGCACGTCCGCCGTCGCGGCGGCCAACGGCTGGCGGGGCAACTGCGGCCACCGGTGGGGCGTCTTCCAGCAGTCCCAGACGCTGCTCAACACCACCGCACCGCCCAACTGGGAATACCCGTCCGTGGGGAACGGCACGCCGGGAATCGCCATCGACCACGGCTGGGGCGTGATCCCGCCGCGGAGCAACCATGGCGGCTACGTGAACGGGCTGTTCTGCGACGGCTCGATCCGCACGATCGCCGACAACATCGACATTCTCACGTTCCAACGGATCGGCCACCGCCGCGACGGTGCGACGGTGCCAAAGGAGTAGCGGTGCGGTCCAGCCGCAACCGCCGGCTGCCCACGACGATCCTTCGAGAAGATTCCTCGACTTGAGGACCCTGGCATGGACTCTCGCCTTGCGTTCGCTTCCACCCCGCTCGCCCGCCTGGGCATGACGGCCCTGCTCTTCGCGGCCCTCGCTGGCTGCGGCCGGGGCCGGGGCACGAAGCACGCCATCAACCTGACGCCGAACCCGCTCGGCGAGGCCCGCGGCTTGCTCGAATCGTATGCCGGCGGCCAGCAGGTCGGCAGCGAGCTGACGTTCTTCGACGACCTCGTCACGCGGGTGACGGCGGCCGATGCGGCCAAGGGCGCGAAGCTCAAGGCGTTCTGCGACGAGGTCGCGGCCAAGGGTGCCGTCGACAAGGCCAAGGCCAAGGCGCTGCTCGACGATTTCTGAGCCGCCACGGACGCGTGGTGTCTCCCGCCGGACGCCCGGAGCTGCCCTCGGCGGCCCGGCGCGCGGCCGAGGCTGCCTGCTCGCGTCCTGACTATGATGGTGGCTGGCGTTTGGTCGCCCTCGTCTCGTCGTCCTCGTCTCGCCGCACCTGGCGCAGGATATCTCCATGCATCGGCCCATTCGATCCCGCTTTGTCATCGAAACGCTGTCGCACATCGCCACGGCCGTCACGCTGTCGTGCGTCGTCGCGTCCACGGCCGCTGTCGCCGCCGACCGCTGGGAGCAGCCGGCCGAGCGGATGCCGATCGCCACGCCGGCGAACGCGGACGGCTTTTCCGTGCCGGCCGGCTTCCAGGTGGAGCGGCTCTTCGTCGTGCCGAAGGACGAGCTCGGCTCGTGGGTCTGCATCACGACCGACCCTAAGGGCCGGCTCATCGCCAGCGACCAGGGCGACAAGGGGCTCGTGCGGATCACGCCCGCGCCCCTCGACGGCTCGAAGCCGACGCTGGTGGAG
>JBIJCD010000416.1:0-3416 GCA_044344895.1 Pirellulales bacterium
TCACACCATGCACCACAACACGT
This sequence comes from Pirellulales bacterium, assembly GCA_044344895.1. Lineage (GTDB taxonomy): Bacteria > Planctomycetota > Planctomycetia > Pirellulales > UBA1268 > CAMCQY01. The sequence goes on from JBIJCD010000416.1 coordinate 24, forward strand.
TCCACCGTCGCGGCTTCACGCTCGTCGAGCTACTGGTTGTCATCGCGATCATCGGCCTGCTCGTGGCCCTGCTCCTGCCGGCCGTGCAATCGGCCCGCGAGGCCGCTCGGCGGGTGAGCTGCACCAACAACCTCAAGCAGCAGGCCCTCGGCATCCATAGTTACCACACGTCGGACGGACGGCTGCCGCCGAGCCGAATCTCCGACCACAAGGCGACCTGGCTCGTCCTCATCCTCCCTCACGTGGAACAGGCCGCGTTCTTTGCCGAGTGGGATCTGGCCCGTTGCGTCTACGATATTTCTGAAGCCACACGGACGCGGCTCGTGTCAACGTATATCTGCCCGACCCGTGGCACCGGCCGCCCGCTGGTGAACGAAGTTCCTGATACCACCCACAACCACGGCGCGGGACCTTTTCCGTGCGCCTACGGCGATTACGGTGCGTCAACCGGCACGGTTCCCATTTTTCCGTCCAATCTCACCGACGGTGCGATGCCGACGGGCCGAATCAACGACGGAACCGCGTTGGACGTGGTTCAAAGCCCGCCGGTCGAGATCACCAGGCCTTGGTTCTCCGTGACGAGTTTCAACCACATCCGCGACGGCCTCTCGAACACGCTTCTCATCGCCGAGTGGACCCGCGAATCAGCGCGGACTCGGGGGATTTACAATGGAGACAACAACAGCGGCCTGTTCGGCGGCCCTGCCTGGCCGATGTCCCTTCCGACGACAGACTACCGCATCGGCTCCGACCACCCCGGCATCTGTATGGTGGCCTTCTGCGACAGCAGCACGCGGCCGCTGCGGGCGGACATCAGCGCCACGGTGCTCGGCCAGTTGGTCACCCGCCGTGGCGGCGAGGTCGTTTCGTCGGAGGATTTCTAGGATGCCGTGGTGAATACGTGCGTGAGCACCGCGGCGAGCGCCACATTTGCCTTCGCGAGGGAGCGGATCATGGATGCCTCGTGGTCGAACATCCCCTCGCGGAAGCGAGGGGATGACGCCCGCCACCACCATCCGCGCATTTTTGACACACACCATGACCCACCCCCCCTCCCGCCGCGGCCTCACGCTCGTCGAGCTGCTCGCCGTGATCGCGATCATCGGCCTGCTCATGGGCCTGCTCCTGCCGGCCATCCAGTCGGTCCGTGAATCGGCGCGGCGATCGTCGTGTTCGAGCAGGCTCCGCCAGCTCGGCCTGGCCTGCCTGCAGTTCGAGGCCGCCAACGGCGCGTTGCCCACCGCCAGGGGCGCGAAGGACTGGCGGGAGATTCATCCCCGATGGGCAACGGGCTCGGCCAGCGAGCGAAACACGATCGAGCTTCGGGCCCGTTCATACAGCTTCATCGCACTTGTGCTCGGATATCTCGAGCAGCAGACACTCTACGATGCCGGCATGAACAACTTTATTAATTCCTCAGGCCAGGCCGACGGGCTGGGGAGCGGTGGTATCGACTGGCGAAACAATCAGTCTCCTCGGCTCGATGTCGTGATCTGCCCCTCCGACCCCGTGGGTGCGACCGTGGGCGTCTCCCAATATCCGGGTGGCAATCCCAACTCTTTCCCGCAGCGTTCCTCCCACAACTACCGCCGCAGTGGCGGCGACTCCTGGAGGACCGGTCGAAGCGCCTTTGACGTGAGCCGGATGGCGGGCATCCTCGACGGCCTCTCGCTCACGGTGATGCTCGGCGAGGCGGTGATCGGCGAGGAATCTCGCGACATCACCCGCGGCACCGCCTTCGTCAGCACGACCTATGCCTACAACTTAAACCCCATGTTTTGCTACGCGGCGATGGCCAACCCGACGCCGATCCCCAACGCGGGCGTGAATGGCACGTTCAACCAGCCGGGGTCGTGCTGGATGTGCAATGACTATTTCGTACCCAAGTTTTACACGGTGATCCCGCCCAACGGCCCTCGGTGCACGACCGACAACTTTCCATCCGGCAATTCCTGGCAGGGTGCGATCGTCCCCGCCAGCAGCTACCACCTCGGCGGCGCGTTTGTCGTGATGTGCGACTGCAGCGTGCGGTTCATCGCCAACGAGATCGACTGTGGCGGGCTGCCTTGGACGTCCGATCCCGCAGCCAACGAGCCCTCTAAATACGGCATCTGGGGTGGGCTGGGCACTCCGCGCAGCAAGGAAGTCATCGACGGAGGACGGCTCTGATGGCCTGTGGCATGGCGCCTGCTAGTGACCGCCGACGGGGCCACGGCCGCTCGGCCTTCCTCCACGGGCTCGCCGCGGTCGCGGCCTGCACGGCCCTCGTCGCCGGCTGCGGGCGGCGCGGCCCCGATGTGCAGTATGTGGAAGGTGTGGTGACGGTGCAGGGCCGGCCGCTGGCCGGCGCGACCGTCTGCTTCTATCGGGTCGGCGGCGGCATGCCCGGTGCCGGCCAGACCGACGCGGAGGGGCGGTATACGCTCACCACCCCCAACGCCCGGCCGGCGGCCGGCGCGACCGTGGGCGAGTTCACCGTCACGGTGGAAAAGTACGAAGACTGGCGGGACGAGTTTCCGCCGCCGCCTCCGGCGTCCGACGCCCAAGGCTTCGCCCGTTGGAACGAAGAGGTGAAGGTGATCGTGGCCAAGCGGTCACAGCAGAAGCCGAAGCTGCTCACGCCGGAGATCTATTCGCGGGCTGCCACCACGCCGCTGAAGGCCACCGTGAAAAAGGGCAAGAACACCGGCCCCGAATTCTCGTTCGATCTCCGCTGACTAGCCCGCAATTCGGGACGGGAGCGAATTTCGCATCCCGCCGGCTTCCGCCGGGGCTTTTGGATGATCACACCATGCAAAGCACCACGGTCACCCGCCGCGGCTCACGAGTTGGCGAAGCTTCACCGCTCCGCTCACCGCCGTCCCGGCCGCGGCGTCCTCCTCGCGGAAGGCGGCCATGAGGATCGTGCGGTCGCTGGTACGACTGTAGTCGTAGACGATAGTGTCGATCCAGCGGCAGATGCCGGGAGCGACTTCAGTGAGTGGCATGGCCGTAAGTCTAAGCGTCACGACTTCGGTACCTCAATTCGCGCGGGCACACCGTGCGTCGACGCTGGAGCCACAGATTGGTATTGTATGGAGTTCATCATGAGTTTTCCGAATCCCAGTCGCCGTGATTTCGTCTTGACCACCGCCGCCACGCTTGCCTCACAGGTGGCGGCTGAACCGGCGCAGGCGGCCGCGGCCGAGCCATCCTTCCGCGACCACCTGCTGGCCTGCCTCGGCGGCCCGTGGCCGGAGCCCTGCCCGCTCGACGTCAGGCCCCGCGAGCCGGTCGAGGTGGACGGCCGCCGGATCGAGAGCGGCCGCCACGACGGCTACCGGATCGAGTCGCTCGACTACCAGGTGGAGCCCGGCGAACGCGTGCCGGCGCTGCTGCTCGTGCCTGACGGCG
>JBIJCD010000418.1:0-3412 GCA_044344895.1 Pirellulales bacterium
AGCCGTACTTCGTGAGCAGTTCCCGGATCTCCATCTCGACCAGGTCGAGCAGCTCGGGGTCGTCGACGAGGTCGACCTTGTTGAGGAACACCACGAGGGCCGGCACGCCCACCTGCTTCGCCAGGAGGATGTGCTCCCGGGTCTGGGGCATGGGTCCGTCGGCCGCGCTCACCACCAGGATCGCGCCGTCCATCTGGGCGGCACCGGTGATCATGTTCTTGATGAAGTCGGCGTGGCCAGGGCAGTCGATGTGGGCGTAGTGACGCTTGTCCGTCTCGTACTCCACGTGACTGACGGCGATGGTCACCGTCTTCGTCTCGTCACGCACCGTGCCACCCTTGGCGATGTCGGCGTAGCCCTTGGCCTGCGCCAGGTTCTTCGCCGCCTGCACGGCGACGAGAGCCGCGGTGAGCGTGGTCTTGCCGTGGTCGATGTGGCCGATCGTGCCGACGTTGACGTGCGGCTTTGTCCGCGTGAACGAGTCCTTTGCCATGCTGCTTTACTCCCTCGATCTTCCTCGGTGGTGGTCGCAGGCTTTCGCGGCCTGCTTCGGGTGTGAATCTCGAAAACGTTTGGGTGTCAAACCGAAAGGGTCCGGTCGGAAACGTTCCGGCCGGACGTGTATGGGGCTGTGATTTGTCTGGTGGTGCGAGAAGCTGCTGATGGGACTTGAACCCATGACCTCGTCCTTACCAAGGACGCGCTCTACCAACTGAGCTACAGCAGCGGGGATGGTCGGATGAGGCGTGGCGTGATCGGGCGTGGCCGGGGAGGATGCGTCTCGTGTGTATATGGCTATGTGGGTGGGGGCAGGGGTGCCAGTGCAGCGGCGTCGCAGTCGTCGGGAATAGATGCCGCCAGTGGCAAGCAAGTGTGTCGGTGAAGCGGGTAGAGGGAATCGAACCCTCGTCTTTAGCTTGGAAGGCTATTGCTCTACCATTGAGCTACACCCGCAGCATTGAATTCCAGCCGCAGCATCGAACCGCGGTCGCAGGCCGCGCTTCTGGTGACGTGAACGGCTTTCCCCGAAGGCGTTTCGCCTGGCAGGGCTTCCTGCCGCCGTGCCCGCGGGAAATGGGGAGTGCAGGATTCGAACCTGCGAAGGCATAAGCCATCAGATTTACAGTCTGACCCCTTTGACCGCTCGGGAAACTCCCCTCTCGCTCCGCCCCGACGGGCCAAGGGCATCGAGGATGCGTTGCTGGTGTGGTTGCTGGTGGGTATCTGCCGGTTGTTCTCCTCGAGGAAAGCGTGCGCGTGGTGGTGTGTCGGACTGGCCGGTGGTGCGAGTGTGTCGGGCGGCTCTGCTGATGGACGCTCTGTCTGGTGGATGCGTTGTTCGGATGCGCCTGGGCCCGCGACCCCCGCGGCTCACGGCTGCCGATGGGGGCATGCTGAGCTAGCGGCGGGAGTTGAACCCGCAACCTGCTGATTACAAATCAGCTGCTCTGCCAATTGAGCTACGCTAGCGGCCGGACCGAGCCGAGGGGAATCTCGTAGTGTACGGATTCGAAGGGGCCATGCAAGACGGCACGCACCCTCCCGCCCGGGGGCCGTTGTCGCGGTTTTTCAGGCCTGTTTTTCAGGCTTTACGGGGGGGCGTCGGCCTCAGGGAAATGACAGCTGCACCATCGAGAAGTCGTCGTTGAAGTCGTCGCGGCCGGACAGGCCGCGGATCGTCGCGATCAGGCCGTCGAGCCGATTCTGGGGCCCGTCCTGGGGGGCTGCCAGCACCGCCAGGAAGTCGTCGAAAGACCACATGCTGCCGTCCGGCCTGACGACCTCGAACGCCCCGTCGCTGAACACGAACAGTTGACCGCCCTGGGGCACCTGGGTCTCGCTGGCGGTGAATTCCAGGCCGTCCACGGCGCCGATGAGCGGGCCGTCGGAGTCGAGCAGGCGGCGGCCCGGCTGGCCGGTGGGGCCGGCCAGGACCGCCGGCGGGTGGCCGCCACCAGCCCACCGCAGCATCCGAGTCGGCTGGTGGTAGACGCCGTACCAGATCGTGAAAAACATGTCGTTGTGCCGCTCCATGGGGAACGCCTTGTTGAGGGCGGCCAGGACGGCGGCGGGGTCGTGGAAGTCCGTCTGCGGCAGCGCCTCGCTGCGGATCGCATTGAGCGCCGACACGCTCAGCAGGGCGGCCCCCACGCCGTGGCCGCAGACGTCGAGCAGGTAGACGGCGACATGATCGGCATCGAGCGCGTGGTAGCCGAATGCGTCACCCCCCAGGGCCGCCGAGGGGATGAACCGCCAGTCGGCTGCGATCGACCCGAGCTGCTGCGGGGGCGGCAGCAACGAACGGACATAGTGCGCCGCGGACGCGAGGTCGTTGGCGAGCACCTGCCGGCTGGCCTGCAGGGCGAGAAAGGCCTCGTTTCTCTCGAGGAGGGCGATGTAGCCGCGGGAGTGATAGCGGACGCGGGCGAGCAGTTCGAGCCGGTCGGGCAGCTTCACGATGTAGTCGTTGGCGCCGCGGGCGAACGCCTCAGCCTTCACGGCGGCCTCCTCCTTGGCGGAGAGCACGATGATCGGGATGTCGCGAAACCGGTCGTCGCCGCGGAACATGCTGACGAGCTGCAGGCCGTCGATGTCGGGCATTACGAGGTCCTGCAGGATGACCGTTGGCCGGATGTCGGCGGCGGCCTGCAGCGCTTCGCCCGCCGCGCTGCAGAAGTGGAAGGAGATCCCCTGCTCGCCGGCCAGCATCCGGCGGACCGCCTCGCCGATCATCGGCTGGTCGTCGATGAGCAACACCGACGCGTCGCGGGAATGGGGTTTGGCGGCGGCAGCCACGGGGGTGCCTCTGTCCCGGGGAGGAGCGAACGTCCGATCGCGGGATGCTACCAGACCGACGGGAGGAACCGTGACCGGCTCCGGGGGCACGGGGGGCCGCGCAGGCACGCGGTCGACGATGCCCAGCCGTCAGGGCTTTTTTCGGGGGCGGCACGCGGGTGGATCGGCCAGCGAAAAAACGAGCACCTCCTCTCCGGTCACGGTCGAGATGTCATGGTGCACGCTCACCAGCTTCACGCCCACGGCCTCCTCGACGATCGCCTCCAGCCGCGGCCGGCCAGTGGCCATCATGTGGGCCCTGACCTGCTTGAGGAGGGACCGGCCGTTGCCGTTGTCGCTGCCATTGTGCCCGTTGCCATGCGCGAGGCCGATCGTCCCGGAGGCCGCTCCGGCCGCCTCCGCCGGGCCGACGAGGCTCACGGCGGCGACCGGTTCGTGTCGCGGGGCGATCAGCTGCCGCTCGGCCGGTGTGAGCACGCCCTGCAGCCGCACGACGAGGAGCGAGCCGATCAGGTGGGCGTGGATGTCGCGGGGGCCGCGGCCGAGAAACTCCTGCTGGAACTTGGAGATGCCGTCGCAGACGGCCGCCTCGATTTCACCTTGAGATTTCATCGGG
>JBIJCD010000051.1:0-12666 GCA_044344895.1 Pirellulales bacterium
GAACGTCCGGCGACGGGGCACGGTCGGCCCCGAACCGCCGCCGAGCGATGGCGACTGCTTCGGTACACCGGTTTCGTTCCGGGACCGTTTCTCGAGTCGTCGTGGGCTATCTCCGTCGGCGCGAAGGCCAGCGGGGACCGATCTGCCAGAGGCAGATTGGTCGACGGAGCGAGCGTCCTGCGACGGGGCACGGTCGGCCCCGGACAAGACAAAGATCGCGTTTCTCTCCCGGCGACACCCAAGAAAAGACCCGGCCGGGAGCTGTCTCCCGGCCGGGTTCGTTGGGTCGTGTCGATGCACCGCCGGCGAGGCGGGGTGGCTGTCAGAAGCCGACGTAGGTGACGTGGATGTCACCGTGCTTGGCGAAGCGGATGATCACCGAGCAGCCGCAGGCGTAGTCGTACCGCACCTGGCCGCAGCCGAGGAGCGTGCACCGCGACGTCTCGCAGGGGCAGCCCTGGCAGCAGGCCGGCAGGCAGACCGGCACCGCCACGGTCTGGCAGGTCTCCGGGCTCGTCGGATTCAGCACCGTCTCGTACGTCGGCTGCTCGCAGCAGCTCTTGCCGCACAGGTGCTTGTGGGCGTGCTTGTGGCGGTACTTGATGCACGGGTTCGTCGGGCAGCAGGTCTCGGCGCCGCAGCCAGGCTCGAAGCCACACGAGGGATCGATCGCACAGCCTGGCTCGAAGGCGGAGCAGCCGGGCTCCACGGGCGCAGCGCAGCCGGGATCGAGGTTGCGACGGTGATGGCCGAAGCCGGACTCGGCGGGCGAGCCGATGGCGAGCGAGAGCGCGGCCGCGAGGCCGCAGACGAGGAACAGACGACTCATGGGATGAGCCTCCTGGGGGCGGTGACTGGGGGGACCGGCGGACCATGGTCCACCGGTGAAGCCGTGGGGGGACACGGCTTCCCTCAACTCTGGCACGCGGCCTGTGGTTGTCAAAAAAGCCTGATTTCAGCCTGTTTTTTCGGGCAGTCCCTGGACGGGGCCGGCCGGGGCGGCGACAGTGGCCCCACGCACGAACCCCCCTGCCCCGCCGGACCACGGCCGCCATGACCACCGTGCCCGATCAACTCGTCGAGTTCGTGAAGGCGTGCCTGGAGCGGGGCATGCCGCGAGCCGAGATCAGCCGGGCGCTCGAGGCGGGCGGCTGGTCGCCGCGCGAGGCGCGGGCCGCGCTCGATGCGTTCGCCGATCTGCCGTCGCCCGTGGCCGTGCCGCGGAAGCGGGTGTCGAGCTCTCCCCGCGACGCGTTCCTCCACCTCCTGGCGATGGCGATGCTCTACACGGCCGCCGTCGCCACCGGCGTGATCCTGTTCCGGTTCGTGGAGCGGCTCTTGCCAGCTCCGGGCGACGTGGCCGGATTCAACCGCAACGACGCGCTGCGGTCCGCGGCCGCGGCGCTGCTCGTCTCGCTCCCCATCCTCGCGCTCGTGCATCGCACCATCGGACGCGAGATGCGGGCCAACCCGGCCTCCCGCATCTCGCCGCTGTATCGCTTGCTGGCCTATCTGTCGCTGTTGGTCACGGCGCTGGTGATGGCCGGCGACCTCGTCTGCGTGATCGTCGGTTTCCTCGCCGGCGACCTGACGCTCCGCTTCGTGCTCAAGGGGCTCGTGGTGCTGCTCCTGGCGGGTGGAATCTACCTCTGGTACGCGAGCGACATGCGCCGCGAGGAATCGCTGGCCGATGTGCCGGCAGGAGCGGCCGTCCCGCCGCCGCCGGCATGGCGTGGCTGGCTCCTGCGGATCGGCGCGGCGGTCGCCCTGGCGTCGATGCTGGCGGCGCTCGTCATCGCGGGCAGCCCGTTTCGCCAGCGGTTGCTGCGGCTCGACGCCCGCCGCGTCGAGGCGCTCCGCGGGATCCAGCGGAGCATCGAGACCTACCACGCGCGGGAGCGCTCGTTGCCGGCGTCGCTCGAGTCGCTGGCGGCCGGGCCCGAGACGTTCGTGGCCGACGGCGCCGATCCGGTGACCGAGACTCCCTACCGCTACGAGCGGATCGATGGGACCAGCTACACGCTCACGGCCACGTTCGACCTCCCGTCGCCGCCCGACGCCGACAGGCCGGCGTGGGAGCGCGACGGCTTCTTCGCCCACGGGGCGGGGGAGCAGACGTTCCGTCTCACTGCGCCGCAGCGACCGCCCGCGGCGCCGTGAGTGGAAGCCCGGAAATCCCGATCGCGACTCAGGCCATCATCTGGCGAAAGCGGCCGAAGAGATAGGCCGAGTCGTGCGGGCCCGCGGCCGCCTCGGGGTGGTACTGCACGCTGGCTGCCGGCGCCTTCGTGTGCCGCACGCCCTCGATCGTGCCGTCGTTGAGGTTGCGGTGGGTGACCACCAGCTCCGGCGGCAGCGTCGCCTCGTCGACGGCGAAGCCGTGGTTCTGCGAGGTGATCTCCACCTTGCCGGTCTCGAGATCCATCACCGGCTGGTTCGCGCCGCGGTGGCCGAACTTGAGTTTGAAAGTCTTCGCGCCGCAGGCCAGCGCCAGGAGCTGGTGTCCGAGACAGATGCCGAACAGGGGCACCCGGCCGACGAGCCCGCGGACCGTGTCGACGCAGTAGTCGAGCACCTCGGGGTCGCCGGGACCGTTGGAGAGAAAGACGCCGTCGGGCTTGTGCGCGAGCACGTCGGCGGCGGTCGCCGCGCCGGGGAGTACGGTGACGCGGCAGCCGGCGCTGGCGAGGTGCCGGGCGATGTTCCACTTCATGCCGTAGTCGAGCGCCACGACGTGCTTCGTGCCGGCGGAGAACGCCGGCGGCGGCGGGAACGCACCCCCTTCCAGCGGCTGGGGCAGCGGCCGGGCCCACTCGTCGAGCGACTCGTTCCACTCGCTGGCCGCCTGTGGCATCACCTCGCGGACGAGGTCGCGGCCCACGAGCGCCGGCGCCGACCGTGCCAGCTCCACGAGCCGCGCCGCGTCGAGCACCTCGCTCGAGACGACGCCCGTCATCGCGCCGCGGATCCGCAGCCGGCGGACGAGCGCCCGCGTGTCGATGCCGGCCAGCCCAACGACGCCGGCCCGGGCGAGGTAGTGGCCCAGCGTGTCGGTGGCGGTGAAGTTGCTCGTGATCCTGCTGGCCTCGCGGACGATGAAACCGGCCATCTGCAGCGCGCCGCTCTCCACGTCGTCCGGGTTCACGCCGTAGTTGCCGATCTGCGGCGCGGTCATCGTGAGGATCTGGCCGCGGTAGCTGGGATCGGTGAGGATCTCCTGATACCCCGTCATCGACGTGTTGAAGCAGACCTCACCCGAGACGGTGCCCGTCGCCCCGAACGACTCGCCGAAGTAGACCGTGCCGTCCTCGAGTGCCAGTGCCGCCCGCGCCACGCCTCCACGCCTCCTCTGGGGTCTGCCGTTCGCCCGCGAAATCCAGGCCGCCCGATCATAGCGGCCGCTGCACGGCGTGTCCCGGCCCCGCCGTTCCGCGGCCCGACTCAGGGCATGGGGGCGGCCGTGACGAGCACGTCCTGCGGATTCTCCACGAGCACCAGGCCGCGGAACCGGACCTCCTGCGGCACCTTGTTGGAGTGGAGCTGCAGGCCGATCGGCCCCGCCTGGCACAGCTCGGGCTTCGGGTCGGTCCAGTCGAGCACCTCCTTGCCGTTGACTGCCAGACGGATCCGGCTGCCGATCGCGAGAATCTCCATGCGGTTCCAGTCGTGCTGGAATCCGGCGGCCTTGGCCTTTCCCCCCTCGTCCTTGGCGATGCCGTTGCGGCGGAAGAGGTCGTAGAGGCCCCAGCCGGAGGGAAACATCACGAGATGTCCCTGGTAGCTCGACGCCTCGCCGTCCTTGTCGAACTTTTTCCCCCAGATCGCCACGCCGGAGTGCATCTCGCTGGTGGCCAGCTTGCCCTCGAAGAGCAGACGGAAGTCGCGGTAGGGCTTCTTCGTGAGCAGGTAGGTGCTCACCGTGGGGGCGTTGTCGGCCGAGTTGCGGCCCACGATCTCGCCGCCCTCGATCGACCAGTAAGGGTCGACGTGCCCCTCCCAGCCCTCGATGTCACGGCCGTTGAAGAGGCGGACGGCGCGCGACCGCTCCGCCTCTGGCAGCGAGACGCCCGAGGCCCAGTCGCCGGCGGCCGCGGCCTCTCCCGCGGAGAGCTTCAGGTCCGCGGCCGGCGTGCCGTCGTCGTTGATCCGGCCGGCCGCCCAGAGGAGGCCGCGGGTGATGAAGTCGAGGTAGCGGCCGTCCGCAACCGTGTCGTTGTTGTGACCCAGCGTGGTGCTGAAGATCCGCGTGCGGTTCGGACCATACTCGTTGGTCCAGGCGATGACGGCGTCCACCGGGGTCGGCGTGGCGGCCGGGTCGGCCGGTTCTCCCTGCTTCGGCTTCGGCGGCACCATCTGCCTGCCGGTGGCGAGCACCTTCGCCGTGGGCAACACCTGGATGTTGTTGTAGAGCTCCTCTTTGATCGTGGTCCAGCCGGTGAGCGACCGCGTGACCGGGTGGCCGCGGTCGCCGAAGACGATCTCGATCGGCAGCTGCGGGCCGTGGCCCGTCGACTGCAGCCCGAGCATCTCGTACCAGCCGGCGTTGTCGGCACCGGCGGCGACGGCCTGACGGAAATCGCCCCAGCGGTAGGAGTGCATCGCGCAGTGCAGATTCACCGCCGGCGTGCCGCGGCGATGGGCCGCGAGGATTCGGCCCACATAGGCCGGGTCGGTGACGTCGGCGGAGCATTCGTCGTGGATCACGACGTCATAGCCCTTGTCCCAGTCGGGCTTGCCGTAGATCTCGAACGTGGCCTTCGTCGACGTGTCGGGATTGTGGACGACCTCGACGTGTGATCGCACCCGCGCCTCGATCCCCTTCTTGAGGAGCTGCGTCTGCGCGGCGTAGTCGTGGCAGCAGCCGCCGGCGACGAGCAGCACCCGGAGCGGCTTGCCGGCCTCGGCGGCGGGGGCGCCGCAGGCCGCGAGGGCGACGGTGATGCACGACAAGCCGGCCACGAATCGACAGACGAGCGGGAAGCGGTGCACGGGAGGCTCCTTGGCTGCGATCGGGATAAAAACCCTTGAAGTATGCTCAAGGGCGGCCTTCGCAGTGTCAAGCGGTGACGGGCACGCCGCTGCGAGCCATTTCGAGGAGTGTGATCCATGCCGATCCGGCCGCTCATGCGTCTCGGTGCCGTCGTCCTGGCCGCCAGCGCCGCCGTGGGGCCGTGGCCGGCCGCGGCCCGGCAGCCGGTGGCCGCCGTCGAGTGCCGGCCGCGGAACGGCCTGCCGCACTTCTTCGCGAAGGCCCGGGCCGGCGGCGAACTCCGCGTCGCCTACCTCGGCGGCAGCATCACCGCGGCGCCCGGCTGGCGGGTGCTGTCGCTGGACTGGCTGCGGCAGGAGTTTCCGGCCGCGCGGTTCACCGAGATCAACGCGGCTATCGGTGGCACGGGCTCCGACCTCGGTGCGTTTCGCGTCGGCAACGACGTGATCGCCCACCGGCCCGATCTCGTGTTCGTCGAGTTCGCCGTCAACGACGGCGGCGTCCCGCCCGAGCGGGTCATGGCCACGATGGAGGGCATCGTGCGGCAGATCCTGCGGGCCGATCCGGCCACCGATCTCTGCTTCGTCTACACGCTCTCCGAACCGATGCTGCCCGAACTGGCCCAGGGCCAGTTTCCCCGCGCCGCCGCCGCGATGGAGGCGGTCGCCGACCACTACGCGATCCCCTCGGTCCACTTCGGCGTGGAGGTGAACCGCCGGATCGCCGCCGGCACGCTTATCTTCAAGGCGGACAAGCCGCAGAAGCTCGATCCGGCCGCGAAGGCGATGCTGTTTTCTTCCGACGGCGTGCACCCGCACGTGGAGACCGGTCAGCGGCTTTATCACGACGTGCTGGTACGGTCGTTCGCCCCGATCCGGGCGGCATCCGCGGCGCCGGCAACGCCACGGCCGCCGCGCGAGCCGCTGCGCGCCGACAACTGGGAGGCGGCGAAGATGATCCCGATCGAGCGGTCGATGCTCCGTGGCGAGTGGCGGCAGGTCACGCCGGTCGACGACGATCGCGCGAAGGCGTTCGCATCCCGCATGCCGGTGCTGTGGAAGGCCATGGCCCCCGGCGCCGAACTGGCCGTCGATTTCAAAGGGACGATGATGGCGGTCTACGACCTTGTGGGACCGGGTGGTGGCGTCGTGTCGGTCGGCGTCGACGGCCAGCCACCGCGGAGCGTGCCGCGGATCGACGGCTACTGCACCTACTGGCGGATCGCCCAGCTGTCGATCGGTAGCCAGCCGCCCGGCGGCCACCGGGCCATTTTCACGCTGGAAGCGACGATGCCCGACAAGGCCGCCATCCTGTTCGAGAAGAACCGGCCCGACCTCGAGAAGGATCCCGCCAAGTACGCCGACAACACCTGGTATGCGGCGGCGATCCTCCTGCTGGGCGATCCCGTTTCCCCGGCCGACGCCAGCCCTCGCCAGTGAAGGACGACCAGCGCATGACCACGCCGCACCCGGGCCGGGCGATCGACGGCGAACCTTCGGCGGCCGGCTCGGCCCCGTGGGCGTCGCGCCGCGGGCCGCCGCCGGGCCTGCTGCTGGTGGCGGGCGGCTGGCTGGCGCTGCTGGCGATGACGACGCTGGCGCCGCAGTCGCGGGTGCCGTTTTGCGACGAGGTGGCGTTTCTCGACAACACGCGGCTGCTCGAGCGCTGCGGGCTGAGCCAGGAGTTCCTGCGCGGAATGCGGGGGCAGGCCCCAGGCCCGCTGCTCAACGCAGTGCACGCCGTGGCGGCGACCCTGACCCATCTGGAATTCCCCTGGGTGCGGGTGGTGCACGTGCTGTCGCTGCCATTGTTGCTCGCGCTCTTGCATCGGCTCATCCGGCCCTGGCGTCCGGCCGACGCTCTGTCCCTGACGCTCGCGTGCAGCGCGGTGCCGATGCTCTGGCACGTGTCGGGCTACGTGTGCAGCGAACAGCCGACGGCGATCGCGGTCGTCGCCGGCATCCTGCTGCTGCTGGCGGGCCTGGGCCGTCTCGGGCCGGGCGACCGCCCGCACGGAACGTCCGAGGCGTGGGCCGCGGTGCTGGTGGGTGGTGTCTGTTACGGCCTGGGAATCCTCGGCCGGGCCACATTTCTCGGTCCGCTCGCGTGCCTGCCGCTCATGCTCCGTGGGTCACGGGATCCGCGGCGCGACGGCCTTCTCCTCGCCGGCTTCGCGGCGCTGGCGCTGACGGTGAGCATCCCGGTGTTCGTCGTCTGGCGGGGGCTCGTGCCGCCCCAGCAGGCGTTCGTCGGCCAGGGGATCGCCCCCTGGCACCTCGTGCTCAGTCTGGCATACGGTTTTTTCCTCGCGCTGCTGGTGGCACCGGCCTGGCTGGGGCTCGATCGCCGGATGCTGGCGGCGATGCTCGTGACCGTGGCGGTGGCGTTCGTGCTCAACCTGCTCTGGCTGCACGTCACGTTTCGTCCGCTCGCGTCGCTCATGCCCCGCCTGCTCCCCGAGGCCGGCCTGACGCTCTACGATCACGGCATGCCTGCGGTGCTCTCGGGCCTGGGCATGGGGATGCTGGTCGCCGGGATGCGATCGGCGAGGAGGCACGCCCGCGACGGCGTGATGCTCTTCCTGCTCGCAGCGGGATTCGCGATGCTCGCCAGCGCGGTCAAGATCACCCATCAGTATTCCAGCGCCTACTCCCTGCAGGCGCTGCCTTTTCTGGCCCTGCCGCTGAGCGTCGGCAGCAGGGTCGGCCGGTGGGACGTCGTCCGCATCGCCGGCGGCATGATCCTCGGTCTGGCTGCCCACGCGGCCTGGATGGCGGCGCTCCGCGGCTGAGTCCCCGCGGGCGGCCGTGTCGCGTCAGCCGGAGATCATCCGCGCGATGCGTCGGCCGGGAGCGGTCATCGGCAGTCTCGAGAGCGCCGCCATCGCGACCCAGCGGCGGCCCCGCAGCGTCCGACCGGAACGCGTCGCCGCGCACGACACGACGTCGAGCGTGACGTGATGGTGCGTGACGGTGTGCGTGATCGTCGCCAATCGCTCGACCGGGCCGCAGGCCAGTTGACGCAGCGGCGGTGCGGTGGCGATTCCCCGCACCGCGGACCGAGCCCTGCCGGGCATCCGCGGAAAATCCCAGAGCCCCTGCCACCACTCGCCTGGCCCGCGCTGCACCACCAGCACGCGGCCGTGGCGGCTGACCACGACGGCGGTCTCGCGCAGCCGTTGGATGGCGGTCCGCGCGGCCCGGGCGGGAATCTCGGCGGTACGGCCGGTTCGCCGGGCATCGCAGTCCGTGGCGAGCGGGCAGGATTCGCACCGCGGCCGATCGGGCAGGCAGACCAGTGCGCCCAGATCCATGAGGGCCTGGTTGAAACGGCCGGCGTGCCGTCGCGGCACGAGCGTCGCGGCGATGTCCCAGATCGGCTCGTCGCCGCCGGGGCCGTCGAGCGGGGCCGTGTGCCCGGCGAGCCGGGCGATGACACGCCGCGAGTTGGCCTCGACGATCGGTTCAGGCAGGCCGAGCGCGATCGAGGCGATTGCGGCGGCAGTGTAGCGGCCGATGCCCGGCAGGCCGCGGAGCCCCGCGACATCCCGCGGGAAGATGCCGTCGTGCTCGGCGACGAGCAGCCGTGCGGCGGCATGCAGCTGCCGCGCGCGGCGGTAGTAGCCGAGCCCCTCCCAGAGCCGCAGGACCTGCGGCTCCGTGGCCGCGGCCAGCGACTCTACCGTCGGAAACCTGTCGATGAAGCGGAGAAAATAGTCGCGGACCCTCTCCACCTGGGTCTGCTGGAGCATGATCTCGCTCACCCAGACGCGGTAGGGATCCCGCGACTGCCGCCAGGGCAGGTCGCGCCGGCTGTGGCCGTACCAGGCCAGCAGGGCGGCGGCGATCCGTCCGGACCGGTCCACCACGGCGGGCCCGGCCCGCCGGTCCCCGCCTTCCGCGACCTTGCCCGCCCGCTTCACGCCGCCCTCTTGCAAAGGAGTTTTTCTTGCGGTCCAACCAGAGGAGTCTAGCCGTCCGTGAACCGGGCGGGCACGACCGCCCGTGCCAGTCCCGGCACCCGTCTCCCGCCCGGCACAGCATGGCAGAAAAGCTCCGTCTCGAGCGACGCGAATCGCCCACGGGGCTGGCGTGGGAACTGGTCCACCCCCGCTGCGCCCGGCGGCGGCGGGCCGATCTGGAGGAGGTCGAGGCCATGGTCGAGGCCGGTGAGGTGGAGGTCGCCCGCGACGAGCTCGTCTGGCTGCTCTCGGAGTGCCCCGATTACCTCGACGCGCACGTCCACCTCGGACTGATCGCGCTGGAGGAGGGCGATCCGAAGCTCGCGCGGGGGCACTTCGGCAGGGCCTACGAACTGTGCATCAGGGCGTTGGAAGCGGCGGGCAACCCACGGCCGCTGCCCTACGCGCTGGCGGGCAACAGGCCGTTCTACGAGGCCGCGAAGGGGCTCGTGCACTGCCTGCTCGACACGGGCCGCCGCACGCTGGCCGCCGACGTCTGCCGTCGCATCGCCCCGCTCGATCCCGCCGATCCCCTGTCCATCCAGCGGCTGGCGGAGCATCGCGCATGACGCCACCACCACGCGGCGACAACGCCACTCGGTTCATCGTGCTCGAGGGCATCGATGGCGCGGGGAAATCATCCCAGATGGAGCCGCTCGCGGCCTGGCTGGCGGAACGCGGCCGGCGGGTCGCCACCTGCCGCGATCCTGGATCGACCGCTGCCGGTGACGCCATCCGCGCGATCCTGCTCGACCGTCGCGACCTCCAGCTCGACATGACCACGGAGATGCTGCTCTACATGGCGGCACGGGCACAACTCGTCGCCGAGCTGATCCGGCCGGCACTCGCCCGCGGCGACTGGGTGCTCTCCGACCGCTACCTCCTCGCCAACGTCGTCTATCAGGGGCATGCTGGCGGCCTCGATGCCGACGTCATCAGGCGGGTGGGCGCTGTCGCCACCGGCGGCCTCGAGCCCGACCTCGTGCTGCTGCTCGACATCGACCCGGAGGTGGCGGGCCGCCGCATGGCGCGGCCACTCGACAAGCTGGAGGCCCGCGGCGACGACTTTCGCCGCCGGCTCCGGGAGGGCTATCGTGCCGAGGCGGCCGGACGGCCGGACCGGATCGTGGTGATCGACGCGGCCCGCGACGCAGCCGACGTCCAGGCGTCGCTGCGGGCGGCGGTCGCGGCGCGGTTCGCGGAGCTGGGATGACGGGCCGGATGCAACGGGTGGAAAGGCGGTTTCAATGGGCTGGCAGGCGACGCGGGGACGCGGGGAGATCCTGGGGCAGGATGCCGTCGTCGAGCGGTTCGTGCGGGCGGCGGCGCTCGGCCGCATCGCCGGTTCGTATCTCTTCATCGGGCCGTCCGGCGTGGGCAAGGCGACCACGGCGCTGGCGCTGGCGAAGTCGCTCCTGTGCGAGCGGCCCCGCGCCGGCCTGGTCGCCTGTGGCGGCTGTGCATCCTGCGCGCAGGCCGAGGCCGGCAGCCATCCCGACATCGACGTGGTGTCCAAGCCGCCCGACCGGACCACGATCCCGCTCGAGGCGTTCATCGGTTCGCCCGAGCACCGGATGCGCGAAGGCCTGTGCTGGCGGCTGCTGCTGCGGCCGGCGCTCGGTGGCCGGAAGGTGGCGATCATCCGCGACGCCGACCATCTCTCGGACGAGGCCGCCAACTGCCTGCTCAAGACGCTGGAGGAGCCGCCCGATCGGGCCCTGATCATCCTCGTCGGCACGGCACTCGAACGCCAGCTGCCGACGATCCGCTCGCGCTGCCAGATCGTGAGGTTCCGGCCGCTCGACGAGGAGGCGGTGGTTCGCATCCTCGCTTCCGAGGTCGAGGGAGGCGCCGCGCAGGCCGATGTCGCCCTCATCCGCTCGTGCGCGGCTGCGGCCGGGGGCAGCCTCACGCGGGCGCGGCAGCTGCTCGATCCGGAGCTGGCGGCGTTTCGCGGCCGGCTGGTGCCGCTGCTCTCGAGGCGGCCGCTACGCGGCGTGGAACTCGCCCGGGAGACGATCGCAGTGGTCGAGGCCGCCGGCAAGGAGGCTCCGCCCCGCCGCACCCGGTTGCGCGCCGTGCTCGAGGCCGCGATCGATTTCCATCGCGCGGCGCTGCGGCGGGCGGTGACCGGCGAGCTGCCGTCCGACCTCGGGCTGGCCCGGGCGGTCGAGGCGTGGGGCGGCGATGCGGAACAGGCGGCGCAGGCCGTCGCGGCCACGCTCGATGCCCTGGATGCGATCGACCGCAACGCGAACCTCACCATTCTGATCGACGCGTGGACCGCGGTGCTCGAACAGCCCGCGCTTGCCCAGACAGCCTGATTTCCCGGGGCCGCGTCCGGGGTGGGGCCGATTCCTTCCCGGCCGAGGTCCGGCGGCCCGTTCTGGCTGACTTTGTCGATCCTTCGCCCTGGATCGATTTTTTCGGTCGTGACTGTCGATCCCCTGTGGCAGGGCGGGATCGCTGCCTCCCATGGACCGAGGGTCACGGGAGGCGTGCCCGCGAAACTGCACGGCGGGGACACGTGAGAATGGCCGAGAAACGGGCGGGCGGAATTCTGGCTTCTTCGTTCGTGGCCGGTGCGCTGCTGGCGGCGGCCATCTATGCGCCCAGCGCCTGGGAGCCGATTCCCGGCCCCTATTTTGGGCTCGATGATCCGGGACAGATGCCGCTGCAGGGCCAGGCCCCGGACGCCGGCATGGAGGCCGCCCACGCGGAGTTATCGGCGCGGGCCCAGAGCTTCCAGCCGTCCACGCGGCCGGAGCCGGCGACCGTGTCGATCCCGCCGCAGCCGGCAGCCGCCGCCGTAGAATCGCATCCAGATCTGGCCGTCGATGTCGCTGCAGGGATTCGCAATCCGCAGCCAGCGTCGGCGGCAGCAGAGCCGCAGGCTACGACAGCGACGGAACAGCCACCCGCGTCGCCTGCCGCGGTCGCCAGACCTCCGGTCAGCGCGTTGCCGAATCCAGTCGTGCCGGTCGCCATGCCGCCCGAACGGGTGGCCCTCGCCGACGTCAACGCACCGGCTGCTACCGCTGCGCTGGCGCGCACGCTCCCGGTCGATTCCCTTGCCCCGGCTGCGCCCACCGATCCACTCCAGTTCGCGGCGGTGCCCTCATCACCTGCCTCTGCAATCCCACGGCAGCAGGCACCGCAGCCACAGCCTGACGAGCCACCCGAGTCGCTCAAGGCCATGGCGACCCGCCGGCGGGCGGCGCTCCCCGCCGACCAGATCGCGATGCACGCCGAGCCTCCGCGGCAGGAGTCGCAACCCCCAACCTTTTCGCCTGCGATCGCGCCGCCAGCAGCGGCGTCACCGGTCATCACGGAACCGGCCCCACTCGGCCCGTTGCCCCCCGCCACGCTGTCGTGGGCGCAGCTGCGAACGGATCACCATCCGGCAGCCGCCGTGTCTCGCACGGCCGACGACTCCGTCCAGACCGTCGGGCAGCCCGTTCCCGGAGCGGCGGCCGGACGGGCCGTCCCAGGTCCGGGTTCGCTTGGCGCGGCGCCGTTGCCTGGCGGCCCGTGGACCGATCCCGACTCCGTCAACTGGTCGGAGATCCCGGCTACGCAGCCTGCGGCCGAAGCGGCCCGCCGGCGTTCGTGGCTCGGGGAACGGGTGAACGACGGCCACGTCGACGACGGAACCGACAATCGCGAGCCGCACGGCCAGAGGGGCGGGCGGTTGATCGAACGGCTGATCGGAGCG
>JBIJCD010000052.1:0-12650 GCA_044344895.1 Pirellulales bacterium
GCACGGGACTCGTGCGGACCAGCGGCGACTTCGGAATCACGGGCGAGCTGCCAAGCCACCCGGACCTGCTCGACTGGCTCGCGGTCGAGTTCCGCGAGGGGGGCTGGGACGTGAAGCAGCTCTTCCGGCTCATGGTGACGAGCGCCGCCTACCGGCAGCAGGCCACGGCCACGCCGGAGAAGCTGGCCAAGGATGCCGCCAACCGGCTGCTCTCCCGCGGGCCCCGGTTCCGCATGGACGCCGAGATGGTCCGCGATCACGCGCTCGCGGCCAGCGGCCTGCTGGTCAAGCAGATCGGCGGCCCCAGCGTGAAGCCCTACCAGCCCGACGGCGTCTGGGAGGCGGTGTCGATGGGGGGCAACACCAGCCGCTACCAGCGGGACAAGGGGGAGAACGTCTACCGCCGCAGCATGTACTGGTTCTGGAAGCGGTCAGCCCCCCCCGCGTCGATGGACATCCTCAACGCCCCGTCGCGGGAGAACTGCTGCGTGCGGCGGGAGCGGACCAACACGCCGCTGCAGGCGCTCGTCACGCTCAACGATCCGCAGTTCGTGGAGGCCGCCCGGGCGTTGGCCGACCGGGCGCTCGAGCTCGGCGGTGACAGCGACGACAAGCGGCTGGAGATCGTCACGGAGCGGCTGCTCGCGCGGCGGCTCGGCCCCGCCGAGGCGGCGATCGCCAAGAAGTCGCTGGCCGACATCACCGCCTGGTACGCCGCGCATCCCGACGAGGCCAAGCAACTGATCGCCGTGGGCGATTCGAAGCCGCGGGCTGTCGATCCCGTGCAGCTGGCCAGCTGGACGATGCTCACCAACGAGCTCATGAACCTGGACGAAGTGCTCTGCAAGTAGGACGAGGTCCCCGCCCATGAACCCGCTTCTTCGTACGCCCGTGGACGAGCTTGGCCTCAACCTCACCCGGCGCCGGTTCTTCGAGCGGGGCGGCCACCTGCTCGGCGGCGCGGCGCTGGCCACGCTCCTGGGCGACCGCGCGGCGCTGGGCGCCGCCGCGGCGGGCACCACGGCCGCTGCGGACCGTGTGGCCGGCGCGGTCGGCCCGCACTTCGCCCCGCGGGCGAAGCACGTCATCTACCTGCACATGGTGGGCGGCCCGTCGCAGCTCGATCTCTACGACTACAAGCCGGTGATGAACGACTGGTACGACAAGGACCTGCCCGAAAGCGTCCGCAACGGCCAGCGGCTCACCACCATGACCTCGGGCCAGAAGCGGTTTCCGATCGCCCCATCGAAGTACGCGTTTGCCCGGCACGGGAAGTCGGGGATGTGGGTGAGCGAGCTGCTCCCCTGGACGGCGAAGATGGTCGATGAGATGTGCTTCATCCGCAGCATGCACACCGAGGCGATCAACCACGAGCCGGCGATCACCTACATGCAGACGGGCAACCAGATCTCGGGTCGTCCCTGCCTGGGGTCGTGGGCCAGCTACGGCCTCGGCAGCCTCAACAAGGATCTGCCGACGTTCGTGGTGCTCGTCGCCCGGCCCACGCAGAACGACCAGAACCAGGCGATCGGCGCCCGTCTCTGGTCGAGCGGCTACCTGCCGGGCGAGCACGCCGGCGTGAGCTTCCGCTCGGCCGGTGACCCGATCCTCTACATCAACAACCCGCCCGGCGTGCCGGCGGCGGTCCGCCGCACGACGCTCGACGGCCTGCAGGCGCTCAACCAGCGGACACTCGAGCAGATCGGCGACCCAGAGACGCGGACCAGGATCGCGCAGTACGAGATGGCTTTCCGGATGCAGACGAGCGTGCCGGAGCTGACGAATCTGGCGAGCGAACCGGAGAGCACGTACGCCCTCTACGGCGAGGAGGCGCGGAAGCCCGGCACGTTCGCCAACACGGCCCTGATGGCCCGGCGGATGGTGGAGCGCGGCGTGCGGTTCGTGCAGGTGTATCTCAACAATTGGGACACCCACGCCAACGTCTCCGGCCGCCTGCCGAGCCAGTGCCGGGACATCGATCAGGCGTGCCACGGCCTCGTGCAGGACCTGAAATCCCGCGGTCTGCTCGACGAGACGCTGATCATTTGGGGTGGCGAGTTCGGGCGGACGATCTACTCGCAGGGCGGCCTGTCGAAGGAGAACTACGGCCGCGACCATCACCCGCGGTGCTTCACGATGTGGATGGCCGGCGGCGGCGCGCGGGGCGGCCAGGTCTACGGTGAGACCGACGACTTCTCCTACAACATCGTCAAGGACCCGGTGCACATCCGCGACTTCCACGCCACGGTCCTGCAGCTGCTCGGCTTCGACCACGAGCGGTTCACCTACCGGCATCTGGGCCTCGACCAGCGGCTCACCGGCGTGGAGCACGCCAAGGTGATCGCGGACCTGATCGCCTGAGGCGGGGCACCACGCGAGAAGGCCGGGGTTGCCCATGCCCCATCGCCGGACGTTCGCTCCGGCCCTCCAGGCCTCCGCTCTCTCGGAGGCGTCTGCGCTCCGCCATCCATGGCTCCGCTGGCCGCCTACGCCGGCTCCTGGGGCATGGGCAACCCCTCCACTGATCCATGAATCCGTTTGCTTGCGCGCGGTCCGCGTGTGGTCCAAGTGTGGTCCAAGTGAGACGGCCGGGGCGGCGGCGGCGGTGTGCAGCCCTTGCGCGGCCATCTCTTCTCGCGCGTCAGGGCGCGAGCCGTTCGACGACCCAGCCGCCGGCCGGGCCGCGGCGAAAGACGAGCCGGTCGTGGAGCCGGCTGGGGCGGCCCTGCCAGAACTCGATCCGCTCGGGCACCAGCCGGTAGCCGCCCCAGTGCTCGGGCCGGGGAATCGCGGCGTCGTCGGGATGCGCGGCACGGAAGCGCTCGTAGAGCGCCTCGAGCGCCGCCCGGTCGGCGATCACCTCGCTCTGCGGCGAGCTCCAGGCGCCGATCCGCGACGTGCTCGGCCGGCTCGTGAAGTAGGCGTCGGACTCGGCCGCGGTCGTCCGCTCGACGCGGCCCTCGATCCGCACCTGTCGCTCGAGCGTGGCCCAGTGGAAGGTCAGCGCCGCATGGGGATTGGCGGCGAGCTCGCGGCCCTTGCGGCTCTCGTAGTTGGAGAAGAAGCAGAAGCCGCGGTCGTCGAAGCCGCGCAAGAGCACCATGCGGGACGACGGCCGGCCCTCGGGGGTGGCGGTGGCCAGCGCCATGGCCTCCGGCTCGGGCACGCCGGCGGCGACGGCCGCGTCGTACCAGGCCGCGAACTGGGCGCAGGGATCGTGATCGACCGTCGCCTCGTCGAGGGCGGCCTGCTCGTATTCCTTGCGAGCGTGTGTGGTCCTGGGTTGCATGGCGGCGGCCTGTGGGTGGTGTCGTCTCGTCGAACGTCGCCCTATCATGCTCGCGCCGCGCGCCGCTCCAGGTCAATCCTTCTCCAGCCACGGTCCGGCCGGCCGCACGTTGAGGGCGCCGGGCATCGGTCCGCGGGTGGCGTGCGAGTTCGAGCGACGGGCCCGCCTCGCTCCTGCAGACGGAGCGGGGCCGCTGTCGCAGTGATGATCGGTCGGATTCGGATTGCGTCGCCGTGGCCTCGAGGCGGCTTGGGAAGCCGTGTTTCGCCGGTGCGGCTGGGCTATACTTGGCCGCGGAAAGCATGCAGAACGGCCCCGCCTGCCGCTCGGTTTGGAACTCGGTTCGCACCCGCACCCGGAGATGTTCCCGATGACCCGTTGCTCGCGCCCGCAAGTCGCCTCGCTGCGTTCGTTCGGCCCGCTCTGGCTCGCGGTGCTGGTCGCGTGTGCGGCCGCTCAGGCAGCCCCGGTCAAGCGGCTCGACGTTCAGGAGGGAGACCACATCTGCATCATCGGCGGCGGTGTCGCCGACGCGATGCAGCACACCGGGTGGCTCGAGACGCTGCTGCACAGCCGGTTTCCCGAGCGGCGGCTCGTGATTCGCAACCTCGCCTACGACGGCGACGAGATCGAGCTGACGAAGCGGCTCCGCAGCGCCGATTTCGGCACGCCCGACCAGTGGCTCGCCGGCGCAGCCCCGATTCCGAAGCCGGACGACGTGCTCGACAAGTCGGCCGTCCGCGAGAACCGCTTCGAGCTCACCGGCACCCGGGCCGACGTGATCTTCGCCTTCTTCGGCTCCAACGAGGCCCATGCCGGACCGGCCGGGATCGACGACTTCAAGCGGCACGTCGACGCCTTCATCAAGCACACGCTCGCCCAGAAGTACGACGGCGTGGAGGCCCCGAAGCTCGTGATGTTCTCGCCGATCGCCCACGAGGATCTCGCCCGGCCGCACTGGCCCGACGGCAAGGCCCACAACGCCAGCCTCGCGCTGTACACCGACGCCATGGAGGAGGTCTGCCAGGCCAACGGCGTGCAGTGCGTCGACCTGTTCACGCCCACCAAGGAGGCCTATGCGCGGATCACGGAGCCTCTCACGACCGACGGCATCCACCCCAACGAGCGCGGTGACCGCGAGATCTCGCGGATCATCGACGAGTCGCTGTTCGGCGCGCATCCGCCGCGGGATCCACAGTCGCTGGCCCGGCTGCAGAAGGCCGTGGCAGACAAGAACTTCCACTGGTTTCACCGCTACCGCGTCACCGACGGCTACTCCACCTACGGCGGACGGGCCTGGCTGAAGTTCACGCCGGGCGCCGTCGACCGCTCCTACAAGGCGGGGCAGACGAACTACGAGGTGGCCCAGCGAGAGCTCGAATACCTCGACGTGAAGACGGCCAACCGCGACCGGCGGATCTGGGCAACCGCCGCGACGCTGGCCGATCCCGCCGCCCCGCTGCCCCCGGTGGAGGAGGTCGGCCTGCCGGAGATGATTCCCGTCTACACGAACATGCCGGGGCCGCTCGAGGGAGGCAAGCACGCCTTCCTCTCCGGCAAGGAGGCCATCGACAAGATGACGGTGCACTCCGGCATGAAGGTCGAGCTGGTCGCCGACGAGGGGATGTTCCCGGAGCTGATCAACCCGGTGCAAATGAGCTTCGACACGAAGGGCCGGCTGTGGGTGGCGGCGTGGCCCACCTACCCGCACTGGCGGCCCGACGAGGTGATGAACGACAAGCTCCTGATCCTCGAGGACACCGACGGCGACGGCAGGACCGATCGGGTGAAGACGTTCGCCGACGACCTGCACAACCCGATCGGCTTCGAGTTCTGGGGCAAGGGCGTGATCGTGTCGCAGGGGCCGGCGATCGTCTACCTCGAGGACACCGACGGCGACGACAAGTACGACATCAAGACGCGGATTCTCGGCGGCATCGACACGGCCGACACCCACCACACGTCCAACAGCTTCACGCTCGACCCCGCCGGCACGCTCTACTTCCAGGAGGGCACGTTCCACCACTCCCAGGGCGAGACGCCGTGGGGGCCGCCGGTGCGGGTCGTCAATGGCGCTGTCTTCAAGTACGAGCCGCGGACCGGCAAGTTCGGCCTCTACACGTCGTACGCCTTCGCCAATCCCCACGGCCACGCGTTCGACCACTGGGGCGACGACATCGTCGTCGACGGCACCGGCGCGGTGCCCTACTGGGGCTCCGTCTTCTCCACGCGGCTGGACGGTCTCGACAAGCACGCAGGTGCGCCGAGCGTCTACAAGCAGCGGACCCGCCCCTGTCCGGGGATCGAGTTCCTGTCGAGCCCCCACTTCCCCGCCGAGCTCCAGGGCAACCTGCTCGTGGGCAACGTGATCGGGTTCCAGGGGATCCTCCAATACACGTTCAAGCCCAGCGGCGAGTCGTATCCCGAGGCTATCGAGGTGGAGCCGATCCTGTCGTCGAGCGACCCCAACTTCCGTCCGGCCGACCTGGAGATGGGGCCCGACGGCGGCCTCTACTTCTGCGACTGGCAGAACCCGATCATCGGCCACATGCAGCACAACCTCCGCGACCCCAGCCGCGACCGGCTCCACGGCCGCGTCTACCGGGTGGTGATGGACGGCAAGCCCGTCGTGAAGCCGACACCGATCGCGGGCCGCAGCGTCACGGAGCTGGTGGCGCTGCTGGCAGATCCGATCGACCGCGTGCGGTATCGGGCGCGGCTCGAGCTCTCGGGCCGTCCCGAGGCCGAGGTCGTGCCGGCGGTGCAGGCCTGGCTTGCCAAGCTCGACCCGCAGGGGGCCGACTACGAGCACCTCGTGGTCGAGGGACTGTGGACGCTGCGGCACTTTGACCAGGTGCCCCTCGAACTGCTCGAGAAGGTGCTCGGCCTCAAGGATCCGCGGGCGCGGACGGCCGGCATGCGAGTGCTGGCGTCGATCGCCGACCGGGTGCCGCAGGCGCTCGATCTGGTGCGGAAGGCGGCGGCCGACGAGAGTCCGCGGGTGCGGCTCGAGGCGGTGCGGACGGCGACCTACCTGCGGGTGCCGGAGGCGGTCGAGGCCTTGGCGATCGCCGGCGAGTTTCCCAGCGACCGGCAGATGGACTACGTGAAGAAGGAGGCCGCCCGCGTACTCGAGCCCGACTTCCAGCGGGCGCTCGACGCCAGGCAGCCGATTGCGTTCAAGTCCGACGCCGGCCGGCGGTATTTCTACGGCAAGCTGACCAACGATCAGCTGGCGGCGGAGCCGCGGTCACCGGCGGTCTACCGCGAGATGCTCCTACGCAGCGGGCTCGACGAGCGGCTGCGGCTGGAGGCCGTCGAGGCGCTGGCGAAGGCCGACAAGACGACCGTGGTGAAGGTCGTGGCCGACGCGCTGGCCGCACTCGACCGCCAGGCGGGCGAGGTCGACTCGAGCACGGTCTTCGACCTGATCCGCGTGTTGCTGGGACGGCCCCAGCGGGAGCTGGCCGAGCTCCGTGGCGACATGGAGCGGCTGGCCACCGGGGCGAAGCGGTCTGCCCTGCGGCGGATCGGCTATGTGGCGCTCATGAACATCGACGCCTCCGGCGGCGGTGCGGCCGGCGGCGACGCCACGGCGAAGGTGTGGTCGCTGGCCTCCTCCGAGCCGCGGCGGCTCGTCGACATCGTCGAGGCTCTGCCCCTGGTGGGCGACCCGGCCGTGCGGACGAGCCTCTACGAGCGGATCCTGCCGCTGCTCGATGGCATCCCCGGCGCGGCGAGCAAAGCGCCAGGCTCGGTCGGCCGTTTCGTGCGTATCGAGCTGCCGGGCAAGCAGAAGACGCTCACGCTCGCCGAGGTCGAGGTGTTCGCCGGCGCCGACAACGTCGCCCGCAAGGGGAAGGCGTCGCAGAAGAACACGTCCCACGGCGGCGAGGCGTCGCGGGCGATCGACGGCAACACCAGCGCCAGCTGGGAGAAGGGAGGCCAGACGCATTCCACCGAGGGCACGGACGATCCCTGGTGGGAGGTCGACCTCGGTGGCGACCAGCGGATCGAGCGGATCGTGATCCATAACCGCGAAGGCGGCCTGGGCGATCGGCTGAAGGGCTTCACGCTGAAGGTGCTCGACAAGGACAGGCGCGAGGTCTTCAAGCTGGAGAAGCAGCCGGCGCCGACGCCGCGGGCCGAACTGCCGCTCACCAGCGAGGCCGAGCGCACGGCCGCGGCCGTGCGGCGGGCCGCGTTCGCGGCGCTGGCCGGCGTCCGGGGCCGGGAAACGGAGACCTTCGGCAGGATCGCGACGTTCGTGAAGAGCGGTGTCGACCGTGATGCGGCCATCAGGGCGCTGGCGACGATCCCCACGGCGCAGTGGCCGGCGGCGGAGGCGGCGCCGCTGCTCGACACGCTGATCGGCGGCATGAAGCAGGCCTCGACGGAGGAGCGGTCGAGCGACGCCGGCCTGGCGGCCTGGCAGTTCGCCGAGAACCTCACAACGCTCCTGCCGGCCGCGGAGGGCCGGGCCCGCCGCGCGGTGCTCGCCGACCTGGGCGTGCGGGTCGTGAAGATCGGCACGGTCTACGAGCGAATGGCCTACGACAAGGAGACCATCGCGGTGCAGGCCGGCAAGCCGGTGCTCTTCGTGCTGGAGAACGCCGACGTGATGCCCCACAACTTCGTCATCGCCCGGCCCGGCACGATGCAGGCGATCGGCGAGCTGGCGGAGAAGGAGGCGCAGAACCCGGCCTTCGCCCGGCAGAACTTCGTGCCCAAGAGCTCCGACGTGCTCGCGTCCAGCACGCTCATGCAGCCGCAGGCGTCTCAGCGGGTGACGTTCACCGCCCCGACCGAGCCGGGCGTCTACCCGTACGTCTGCACCTATCCCGGCCACTGGCGGCGGATGTTCGGCGCGATGTACGTCGTCGATGATCTGGAGGGCTACCTCGCCGATCCGGCCGCCTATCTCGCGGCGCATCCGCTGCCGATCAAGGACGAACTGCTCAAGGACCGCCGGCCGCGGACCGAATGGACGCTCGCCGACCTGGAAGGGGGTGTGCTGAGCCTGGAGAAGGGACGCTCGTTCCTCCACGGCCGCGAGCTGTTTCGCACGGCCAGTTGCGTCGCCTGCCACAAGCTCGGCGATGCCGGCAACGCCTTCGGGCCGGAGCTCGCGAAGCTCGACGCCAAGATGACGCCGCTGGAGATCACCAGGCACATCCTCGAGCCGTCGCTGAAGGTCGACGAGAAGTACCGGTCGACGACGGTCCTCACCGACGACGGCCGGTCGATCACCGGTCTGGTGGTGGCGGAGACAGCCGACGAGCTGGCCATCGTGGAGAACCCGGTGGCGAAGGCGGAGCCGGTACGGATCAAGAAGAGGGATATCGACGAGCGGAGCACGTCGCCGGTGTCGATCATGCCGAAGGGGCTGCTCGACAAGCTCACCCGGGACGAGGTGCTCGATCTCGTCGCCTACGTGGCCGCACGCGGCGACCAGTCGAACGCCCTGTTCAGCCCCGACGGGTGTCCGCACCACGCGAAGTAGCCTTGAGTCGGCCGGCCGGTCGCCGCGGGACGCGCACGATGAATGCCGTCGATCTGACGATGGTCGCCCTGCCGGTGGGGCTGTTCTGCGCGATGGTGGCAGCGTCCGTCGCGGGGCACCGGCTGGCCGTGGCCAGGCTGCGGCGGTCGGACGCCACCGACGCACCGGGCACGAGCGCCATCGACGCCGCGGTGCTGGGGCTGCTGGGGCTGCTCGTCGCCTTTTGGTTCAGTTCAGCGGGCACGCGGCTCGATGTCCGCCGCAGCCTGATCGTGGAGGAGGCCAATGCGATCGGCACAGCCTGGCTCCGGCTCGACCTGCTGCCGGACGACGTGCGGGGCCGGGTCCGCGACTCGTTCCGCAGCTACGTCGACGTGCGGCTGGCGCAGGCCCCGGGCCGGCCGTCCGCCACGCCGCCACGGCAGTTCGACGACCAACTGGCCGCGCACCGCCGCGAGATCTGGGGCCGGGCGGTGGAGGCCGCGCCGCGCTGCCTGACCCCGCAGGGCCATGCCATCCTCATCGAATCGCTCAACGGCATGTTCGACGCCGGCACGAGGCATCAGGCTTTCACCAACGCCCACACGCCGACGGCGATCCTGGCGTTGCTCGTGATCGTGGCGGCCTGCTCCGCGGCGCTGGCCGGCCACGACATGGGGGGGCGAAGGACGTTCGACTGGCTTCACGTGGTCGTCTTTGCGGGTGTCGTGGCGATCACGATCTGGGTGATCTACGACCTCGAGATGCCGCGATACGGCCTGATCCGCGTCGACACCTTCGACCAGACGATCCGCGACGTTCGTGCCGATTTCGACCGGCCTGGCTAGGGATGGATACGCCGGCCGTGGCGGCTGGCGGAGCCAGCGGTGCGGCCGGGGCCGGGCGCTGATTGCGACGGCCCGGGTGGCGGACCTATTCTGTCCGGTGCGTTTCGTTCATCCGTCGCCACAGACCGCCCGGTGTCATCCATGACGGCAGCCGACCATTCGCGGCACGCCGACGCGACGGCCGGACGCCTGCCAGTGGCCGGGCCGCTGCGGGCAGAATCCTTCGACTTCCACGACCGCAGCCGGACCGATATCCCGATCACCGAGATCCCGGCGCAGGCCGGCAAGGGCCGCTTCGTGTGGGTCGACGTCGATTGCGCGGCCGCGGATCCTGCGACTCTCCGCGACGTGCTGCCGTTGGCCCCGGGAATCGACCTGCGCGGGATCGCAGCCCGCTGCGCCGCGGATCAGTCCGGCGTCGTGTCGAGCCTGTCGCGTCCGGGGGACCTGCTCCACATCGTGCTCGTGGGCGGTGCCATCCGGCCGAAGGGGATCGTCGGTGAGCGACTCGACGTGATCCTCGGCGAGTCGTTCCTGCTCACCATGCACCACGGCGCCAGCGGGGTCATCGACGCCGTGCGCAAGGACTACGTCCGCGACTTCGAGACCCACGCGGCCACGCCGAGCTTTCTCATCTACGAGATGTGGAGCAAACAGATCGAACAGTTTTTCGAGATGCAGGGCCGCCTCGAGCAGGAGGTCGATGCCGCGCGGCGCGAGGTGCGACGGACCGTCGACGCGGACACGCTCGACGAACTGGCCAACGTCAACGGCCGGCTGCTGGCCCTGCGCAAGCTCACGGTGCCTGCGAGACGCGTGCTCGAGGAGATGCTGTCGCGGAAGACACTGTTGATCAGCGACGCCACGCTCGGCTTCATGGCGAGAATGGTCGAGATGCTGGAACGGCTGCTGGCCGACATCACCTCCGACCTCGACGTCCTGTCGAGCGCGATGGAGTTCTCGCTGGCGGTGTCAGCCCACCGCACCAACCAGAGCATGAACCGGCTCACCGTGATGAGCACGCTCTTCCTGCCGCTGACCTTCCTCTGCGGCGTGTACGGCATGAATTTTGAATTCATGCCGGAGATCCGCTGGCAGAACGGATATGCCTTCTTCTGGATGATCTCCGTCGTCGTCTTCCTCACGCTCTACCTGCTGCTCCGCCGGGCCCGCCTGCTCTAGCGGCCGGCGGCCAGGCCCACCAAGGGACGCACGATGCCCAGGCATCCGACCCGGCGCGGCGCGTTGCAGGCGGCCGTGACGGCTGTCGGCGGAGGGCTGGCCGCCGCCGCGCGGGCGGACGCGCCGCACGGCCGCGGTGTCGCCGCCGACGTGTGCGTCTACGGAGGCACGGCCAGTGGCGTCGTCGCGGCGGTGGCGGCCGCCCAGGCTGGCCTGCGGGTGGTGATCGTCCAGCCGTCGCGGTGGCTCGGCGGCATGACGGGTGGCGGGCTGTCGCACATCGACTGGGGCCGCCGTGAGGCGGTGGGGGGCATGGCGGCCGAGCTGCTGGCCGGCGACAAGACCGATGCCGAGCACCGCCAGGCGTTTCGGCGGCTCGTCGCCACGCACGGCATCGAGGTCGTGTACGAGCACCGGCTCTCGGGCGTGTCGCGCGAGGGGCCACGGATCCGCACGATCACGCTCGACCGCGCACCGCCGGACCGCACGGGCTGTCCGCTCGCCGAGCCGGCCGACAAGGCGGCCCGCGAGGTCGCCGCCGCCGTCTTCATCGACTGCTCGTACGAGGGTGACCTCATGGCACAGGCGGGCGTGCCCTTCGCCTGGGGCCGCGAGTCGACGGAGGAATACGGCGAGTCGCTGGCGGGCGTGCGGCCCGATCTGGCCGTCTATGCAATCGATCCGTTCATCCGCCCCGGCGACCGCTCCAGCGGCCTGCTGCCGCTGCTGCAGGATCTGCAGCCAGGGCCGCCCGGATCGGCCGATCGGCTCACGATGGGCTATGGCTTCCGCTACAAGTTCGGCATCCAGGGGGACCTGCTGCCGATCGAGCCGCCGGACGATTACGACCCGCGGATGTTCGAGCTTTATCGCCGCGGGTTTCAGCGCGACGTGGCCATGAACGTCGGCCGGCGGATGCGGCAGCTCGGCGTGCACGAGCCGGAACGCGGGTATGTCTACAACATCAATGCCGGCAACCTGTCCCGCTGCCTGCTCAACCAGACGGTGTTTGGCTGCAACGCCGGCTATCCCGACGGAACGTGGCGGGAGAGAAGCCGCGTCTGGCGGTTCAGCCAGCACTTCATGCGGGGCGTCACGCACTTCCTGCGGACCGACCCGGCCGTGCCGGAGTCGCTCCGGGAACGGGCGCGGTCGGTCGGTTTCCTGCCGGGGCCGTTCGACGACACAGCGGGCTGGCCGCACCAGCTCTACGTCCGCGAGGCCCGGCGGATGAAGGCCGCCTATGTGGTGACGCAGAAGGACCTGGAAGGAAAGACGTCGCCGGACGATCCGGTGGGGCTGGCGTCGTACGGCGTGGACGACTGGCCGTATGCGACCTATGCCCGGGATGGCGGCGTGGCCCTCAGTGGCGGCGATTTCTCGATGCTCTATCTCGACGACGTGCATCGCGGCATCTACCGGATTCCCTATCGGGCGATCACGCCGCCCAGGGAAGCGTGTGAAAACCTGCTGGTGCCGGTCTGCGCGTCGGCCAGCCACGTCGCCATGACGTCGATCCGCATGGAGCCGGTGTGGATGATCCTCGGCGAGTCGGCGGGGGTCGCGGCCGCGCTGGCGATCGCCGCCCGGGGCCCCGTGCAGGCCGTCGACTACCCGACCCTGCGGCGGGCGCTCCTGGCACGCGGCCAACGGCTCGACAGACCGGCCGCAGACAGCCGGTCTGCGGGCTGAGGCCGCCCCCTGACCTTCAGGCGAGGGGGCTGCGGTGCCCGGGGAGCAGCCGCGGATGGCTGGAAAACGGCCGCGGCGGGCCAGCCCGCCCTATCTTTGGGACACCCGAGGATGATATCTTTTCAGAGAGATGTCTTTGGATGGCCCCGGAGGAGCA
>JBIJCD010000053.1:0-12648 GCA_044344895.1 Pirellulales bacterium
TGCAGTACATCGCCCCCTACTCGGGCACCGCGATGGCCGAGCACTTCATGTACAACGGCCAGCATGCGCTGATCGTCTACGACGACCTCTCGAAGCAGGCCACCGCCTACCGGCAGCTGTCGCTTTTGATGCGGCGGCCGCCGGGACGCGAGGCGTATCCGGGCGACGTGTTCTACGCCCATAGCCGCCTCCTGGAGCGGTCGGCCAAGCTCTCCAAGGAGCTCGGCGGCGGCTCGCTGACCAGCCTGCCGATCATCGAGACCCTCGAGGGCGAGGTGTCGGCGTACATCCCGACCAACGTGATCTCGATCACCGACGGCCAGATCTACCTCCAGCCCGACCTGTTCTTCGCGGGCCAGCGGCCCGCCATGAACGCCGGCATCTCGGTCTCCCGCGTGGGCGGCGCAGCCCAGACCAAGGCCATGAAGAAGGTGGCCGGCGGCCTGCGACTCGACCTGGCCGCGTTTCGCGAGCTCGAGGCGTTCGCCCAGCTCGGCACCGACCTCGACGCCGCCACGCAGCAGCGTCTCGACCGTGGCTACCGCATGGTCGAACTGCTCAAGCAGGGGCAGTTCGCCCCGATGGACGTGGTCGATCAGGTGCTGAGCATCTATGCCGGCACCCGCGGCCACCTCGACGAGGTGAAGCGCGAGGAAGTGGCCGACTGGGAGAAGGGCTTCCTCACATTCGTCCGTGATCAGGTGCCCGAACTGCGGAAGCGGATCGACGAGTCGAAGGAACTGGACGGCGAGAGCGAGCGGCAACTCGAGGCTGCGATCGCGGATTTCAAGCGGCAGCGGGCCGCGAAGGCCGGCGGCGGGGCGAAGCACCTCGCCGGCGCCCGATAACCGTCCCAGGGAACTGCAGTCGCACGCTGAAGGTCGCACACCATGGCAAAAGCCCGGGCACTCGATCGCCGCCGCAAGTCGGTGAGGAACATCCGCAAAATCACGCGGACGATGGAGCTCATCGCCACGGCCCGGTTCAAAAAGGCGATGGACCGCTCGGTCGCCGCCCGCGACTACACGAAGCACCTGGCGAAGATCCTGGAGAACATCGCCAGCGTGGGGGCCGACGTGGCCCACCCTCTGCTCGAGATCCGTCCCACGAAGCGGGCGGCCACGCTGGTGCTCACGGGCAACCGCGGGCTGTGCGGCGGCTACAACTCCAACGTCGTCCGGCAGTCGGTTGCGCTCCTCGGCCAATGGAAGAGCGAGCAGGTGCCGGCGCACGTGGCGGTGTCGGGCAAGCGGGGCATCTCGGCCCTCCGGTTCCGCGGCGTCGACATCGCCGAGCGGTACACGCAGTTCGAGGACAAGCCCGAATTCGCCGCGGTGGCCCCGATCGGCCAGGCATATCTCGCCGCCTATTCGGCTGGCGAGATCGACCGCCTCGACGTCGTTTACACGAAGTTCCACTCGATCGCCAAGCAGGAGGCGGTGACGGAGATGCTCCTGCCACTGGCCCCGCCGCAGACGGCATCGGCGACGGCAACCACGGCGACTACCGCCGCCAAGCTCGCCTCCGACGAGTACGACTTCTATCCATCGGCGGGTTCGATCCTCGAAGAAATCCTGCCGGCGAGCTTCCTCTCGCGGCTCTTCAAGTGCTTCCTCGACGCGGCCGTCAGCGAGCAGGTGGCCCGCATGGTGGCCATGAAGGCGGCCACCGAGAACGCCGGCGGCCTGATCAAGAGCCTCTCGCGGCAATACAACCGCGCCCGCCAGTCGCAGATCACCGGCGAGATCATGGAGATCCTCGGCGGCGTGGAAGCCCTCAAGAAGAAGTAGCCGCCGCCCGACAGCACATTTCCGTTCCCGCATCCTCCGGACCAGACACTCCCTCATCACCACGCAGAGACAGGCCCAGACATGGCACACGGTAGCATCACGCAGGTCATCGGTTCGACCTTCGACGTCGAGTTTCCCGAGAACTCGATCCCGGCGATCTACAACGCCGTCCGCATCGACACCGAGAACAAGGGCGTGTCGCTG
This sequence comes from Pirellulales bacterium, assembly GCA_044344895.1. Classification (GTDB taxonomy): domain Bacteria; phylum Planctomycetota; class Planctomycetia; order Pirellulales; family UBA1268; genus CAMCQY01. The sequence goes on from JBIJCD010000053.1 coordinate 1,995, forward strand.
CACCTCGTCGGCGAGGTGCAGCAGCACCTCGGCGGCGGCAAGGTCCGCTGCGTGGCCCTCGGCTCGACCGACGGTCTGACCCGCGGCGCCGCGGTGGTCGACACCGGCGCGCCGCTCTCCGTGCCCGTGGGCAAGGCCACGCTGGGCCGCGTGTTCAACCTGCTCGGTGAGCCGATCGACAACCGCGGCCCGGTGGAGACGCAGGAGCGGTGGCCAATTCACCGCGATCCGCCTCCGGTGAAGGAGCTGACGACGAAGACGGAGCTGTTCGAGACGGGCATCAAGGTGATCGACCTGCTCACGCCGTTCGTCCGCGGCGGCAAGGCCGGCCTCTTCGGCGGTGCGGGCCTGGGCAAGACCGTCATCCTCACCGAGCTCATCGCCCGTATCGCCAGCGCCCACGGCGGCTACTCGGTGTTCGCCGGCGTCGGCGAGCGGACCCGCGAGGGCACCGACCTGTGGCTCGAGATGCAGGAGGCCAAGATCGGTGACACCGGCCGCAGCGTCATCGAGCAGACCTGCATGGTCTTCGGCCAGATGAACGAACCGCCGGGAGCCCGTCTTCGCGTGGCCCTCTCCGCACTCACAATGGCGGAATACTTCCGCGACACGACCGGCGCCGACACGCTGCTGTTCGTCGACAACATCTTCCGCTTCAGCCAGGCGGGCAGCGAGGTGAGCGCGCTGCTCGGCCGCATGCCGAGCGCCGTGGGCTACCAGCCGACGCTGGCCACGGAGATGGGCGCCCTGCAGGAGCGCATCACGTCGACTTCGAAGGGCGCCATCACGAGCGTGCAGGCCGTGTACGTGCCCGCAGACGACCCGACCGACCCGGCGCCGGCGACGGCGTTCGGCAATCTCGACGCGTTCCTCTACCTCGAGCGGTCGATCTCCGAGAAGGGCATCTACCCCGCCGTGGATCCGCTGGCCTCTTCGAGCCGCATCCTCGACCCCCAGTACGTGGGCGAGCGGCATTACAAGATCGCCCGGCGCGTGCAGCGGACGCTGCAGCGCTACCGCGAGCTGCAGGACATCATCGCCATCCTCGGCGTGGACGAACTCTCCGAGGAAGACAAGCTGGTCGTGCACCGCGCCCGCCGCATGGAGCGGTTCCTCTCGCAGCCGTTCCTCGTGGCCGAGGTTTTCACCGGGAAGCCAGGCGAGATCACGAAGCTCGACGACACCATCCGCTCCTTCGAGGAGATCGCCGACGGGAAGTGGGACCACCTGCCCGAGCAGGCGTTCATGTACGTCGGCCCAATCGAGCAGGCCGAGGAGCAGGCCAAGAAGATGGCCGCCAAGGCCTGAGCCGCCGACCCCGACCTCCCCGGGCGACGTGCGATCGCCACCCGCCTCCACAGACTCGCGACAGAAGGATCCCCCAGCGATGGCCGAAACGAAATCAGCCGGTGGCGGCGTGCGGTGCGTGATCGTGACACCCGAGTCGACGATCCTCGACGCCCGCTGCCGGTCCGTCACGCTGCCGCTCTTCGACGGCGAGCGCGGCGTGGCCCGCGGTCACGCCCCGTTCATCGGCCGGCTCGGCGTCGGCGCAGTGCGGACCACGGGCGAGGAGGGCAGGGGCTCGGACGCCGCCCACGACACGTTCGTGGAGGGCGGGTTCGTGGAGGTCGGCCACGACGTCGTGACGGTGATCACCCAGCGGGCCATTCCCGCCGAAAAACTCGACGCCTCGCAGGCCCGGGCCGACCTCGAAAAACTCGGCGATACGAAGGCCGTCGGCGACGAGGCGATCGCCGCCAGGCTCGCGGCCCAGGACGCCGCCCGCGCCGTGGTGCGGACCGCTGGCCGCGGCCGCTAGTGCGCATCCCGGTTTGGTGTAGCGACGGCTTCGGGGCGGCAAAAGTCTCGTCGCGTGGGCCGAGGCGGCCCAAAGCTCCTCGAGCGTTCGCCGACCCCTCGCCTCCGTCTCGAGGTTTGCCAAGTCGTCGCTCCAGCTCAACCAGATGCGCTCTAGGGCGCATCAGACGAGGGCGTAGCGACGTCCCGGCAATCCGCCAAACGCGGAGCAGGGAAAAGGCGGAAGCTCGACGAACTGAAAGGCTTTCGGATGTCCAAGACGTGTGCAGCGTCGAGGGCCGTCACGCCAAACCTTCCCGCGAGGAGACCTCTGCCGTCCGGGCGGTGATCGCTCTCAGACGGATCGCGCTCCACGTACACCGAGAGCATACGAGAGCGCATCTGAGATCGCTGGAGCCATGCCCAGGCAGGCCCGGCAAACAACCGCGTCAGATCTGATAGTCGTTGCCCGCTTCCGGCGGCTCGCCCCGCATGCGGAGCTTCGGACGCTCGAGCACGACCGTGGTGTGCGGGTCGATGCTGCGGGTCAGCCAGACGTTGCTGCCGATCACCGAGTCGTGGCCGATCCGCGTCAGGCCGCCCAGCACGGTGGCGTTGGCATAGATCACCACGCGATCCTCGATCGTCGGATGCCGCTTCGTGCCCCGGATCAGATGGCCGTCCGCATCGGTCTGAAAGGAGAGGGCCCCGAGGGTGACGCCCTGATAGAGCTTCACCCCGTTGCCGATCTGGCAGGTCTCGCCGATGACCACGCCCGTGCCGTGATCGATGAAGAAGTGATCGCCGATCGTGGCGCCCGGATGGATGTCGATGCCCGTCCGGGAGTGCGCCCATTCCGCCATCATCCGCGGAATGAGCGGCACCTGCAGCCGGTGGAGCAGGTGGGCCAGCCGGTGGATCGTCACGGCCTCGAGCCCCGGATAGCAGAAGATCACTTCGTCGAGTGTTCGCACGGCCGGATCCCCGTCGTAGGCCGCCTGCACGTCGGTGGCGAGCACCTTGCGCAGTGCCGGGATCCGCTCCAGGAACTCGACCGCCTTCGCCTGCCCGAGCGCCTCGAAATCCGCCTCTTCGGTGCAGTGCTGCACGGCCTCGGGCACGGGCGGCGCGTCACCTCCGCGCTCCGCGGCGGCTCGCTGTGCGGAGAGGCTGTGCCGCAGCGCCCGCCCGATCTGCGTGGTGAGCTTGTCGTGAAGGCCGTCGACGAGATCGCCCACGTGGTAGGTCACGTTTCCGAGGTGCAAGTTCTCGCGCCTGCGGTAGCCGGGGTACAGGATCTCCTTCAGGTCCTCGCAGACCGAGACGATCGACTCGTAGTTCGGCAGCGGGCAGTGACCGAGGTAGTGGATCGTCGGCACGTCCTGGTACGTCTCGACGATCCGCCGCGTGAGTTCGGGCAACTGTTCCTTGATGCGAATGTCAGTGGCCATGAAAATCGATCGTAAAGGCGTCCTGGAACCCCGGCAAACGACCCCACCCGTACGGTCGGCCCTGGCGGCGGCGGGAATTGAGGGTTCTTCGCGTTTTCACGGCCGTTTCCCGGCCGCAGCGGCACTCCTGGGAAGCCTGGCAGGATGTTCCGCAAACCGCGGCCGACCTCATGCCGACGGCGAACGTGGCCGCTCCCCGGCGGCCTCGATGGCGGCGGCGAGCGAGACCGCCCCGGCGTAAATGGCTTTGCCGACGATGCAGCCGGCCGCCCCGATGGCGGCCAGCTGCCGGATGTCAGCGGCGTTCGACACGCCCCCCGATGCCACGACCGGCAGCCGCACCGCCGCGATCATCTCGGCCAGCGCGGCCACATTCGGCCCCGACAGCATGCCGTCGGTGGCGATGTCGGTGTAGACGACGGCCGCCAGCGGCAGATGGCCATGCCGCCGTGCCACGTCGATCGCGGTGAGGCCGCTGGTCTTGAGCCAGCCCCGCACCGCGACCTTGCCGTCACGCGCATCGAGGCCGAGCACCACTCGGCCCGGAAAGCGGCCCGCCATCTGGTCGAGCAGTTCTGGTCGCTCGATCGCCACGCTTCCCACCACGACCCGGTCCACGCCGGCGTCGAGATAGGCCGACGCGGTGTCGATCGACCGGATACCTCCACCCAACTGGCAAGGCACGCCCGCCGCCTGGACCATGCGGGCCACGAGCGCCGCCTGCGTGGGCACTCCATCCCTGGCACCGTCGAGGTCGACGATGTGCAGCCGACTCGCGCCTCCCTCAACGAACCGCCGGACCATGGCCATGGGGTCGTCACCGAAGACGGTCTCCCGGGAGTAGTCTCCCTGCAGCAGCCGGACGCACCTCCCTCCGCGAAGGTCGATGGCGGGCCAGAGTTCCATGATTGGTGGATCCTTCGTGGGTGTGCGGCCAGCGTGGTGCAATGGGCCGCGGGGAGGCCGGGGGTCAGGTGCGGCCGAGAAACCCGCGGAGCAACTCCATGCCCGCCGCCTGGCTCTTTTCGGGATGGAATTGGGTGGCGAGGAGGCGGCCCCGGGCGACTGCCGCACAGAAGTCGCCGCCGTAATCGGTGGTGGCCGCGACCACCTGCGGGTCTCGCGGGCGGGCCACGTACGAATGGACGAAATAGAAGTGGGCCTCAGGGCCGGCCGGCGGCCTGCCCGCGTGTCCGCGCCAGCGGACCTCGTTCCACCCCATGTGAGGCACCTTCATGCCGGCGGGCAGGTCGAACCGCGTCACCTCGCCGGCGAGGATGCCGAGCCCCTCGTGACGTCCTCCCTCCCAGCCCGTCTCGAAGAGCAGCTGCAGGCCCATGCAAATGCCGAGGAACGGCCTGTCGGCGCTGATATGGTCCCGGATCGGCTCGATCAGACCGCGGGCATCGAGGGCGCGAATCGCATCGCCGAATGCACCGACACCGGGAAGGACGAGCCGCTCCGCCTCGGCCACGAGGCTCGGATCGTCGGTGATACGGGCCTCGCATCCGAGTCGCTCGAGTGCCTTTTGCACGCTGCGCAGGTTGCCGCTGCCGTAGTCGATGATCGTGACCATGCGACGATTCTACGGCGACGGAGGCCGCTTCGAAAGCGGTGCGACGGCGCGGGCGGGACCGCCGCCGCGGCTCACTGCGGCGCCGCAGGTGCGGCGTCACCGGATCCGATCCGCTCCGGATAGATCACGAGTTCGACCCGCCGGTTGCGGGTGCGGCCGGCAGCCGTGGCATTGGACACCACGGGATGGTTCGATCCATGGGCCACGATGAACAGCTGCCCCTGCCGCAAGGATGTCCGGCTCGTGAAGAAATCGAACACGGCCGCCGCACGGGCGGCGGTGAGCTGATGGGGCGAGCCCCAGGATGCCTGCTCGAGCGGCGCCGTATCGACGTGCGCCTCGATGCCCACGAAGTGCCGCGGAAAGACCCGCTCGATCTCTGAGGCCGACTGCGTGAGCAGCGCGGTGCCGGACGGCATGATGTTGGCATTGCCCCCTTCGAAGAGCCGGTCGGCCGACAGCTCGATCCGCACGACGCTTCCATCGAAACGGGACTCTGCGCCGGGGATCGACAATTGGCCAAGCCCCGCCTGCAGCGACGAGCCGCCACCCGGGACGGGCAACGCTGCTCCCGATGCAGCCAACTCGGACGGCCCCATCGGCCTGCCGACGGCCTGCGCCCGCGACTGGGCGAGCTGCCCGGAGGTGCTCGCCAGCTGTTCCCTCAGGACAGCGATCTCGTCCTGAAGCAATTGCGATTCCTCGCGGCTGCGCACGAGGCTCGCCTGGAGTTGGCGGCCGTCGAGATCGGCGTAGGACGGCAGAGGCGTCGTCGCGGCCGACGTCTGGGGCAGCGTGGCGGCGGGGGCCGCCACGCCGGGCGGCGGCTCGAGGCTGATGGCCGCCTGCGAGGTGGAGCGGCGGAACGGGTTCTGCGAGCAGCCCGCCGCGGCCACGACGAGCACCGCGGCGCAAAATACGACCGCACGGGTCGTCGGTGCGGACAGACAGGTCGGCATGGCTCGGCTCCGCGCACGGCTGAGGGGGCGGGATCGTAGGGAAGCTCCGCAAGGAGGGCAAGTCCGGCGCCGGCCGCGAAAAACAGCGTGGCATCCCGCTCACGCCTGCCGTTCAACCGCGGATGCGGGCCCAGACGAAGAGCGTGACCGCCGTCAGGAGGACCACGGCACCGATCACCATCGCCAGTTCCAGCGGCTCCGCGAATGCCTCGCCGGTCCACTGCCACAGCGGCCGCCAGCCGACGATCACGGCGACGGCAGCGAGACAGAGACTCGGGCCATACGGCAGCTCGCTCTCGCGGTGCCGGATCACCTGGACCGCGCCATGTGCCAGGCCTATGAAGGCCGCGATGAAGAATGCCAGCACGCTCGGCTGCCAGCCGATCCACGCCCCCACCATGGCCATCAGGGTGACGTCGCCCAGCCCCATCGCCTCACGGCCCAGCGCCCGCGACGCCCCCTCGCGCACGGCCCACACCAGCGCTGCGGAGACGCCCAGGCCGACAAGTGCGGATTGGAGCCCACCAAACCGATCGCCGCCGGCGGCCCAGGCGACCGCGAGCGCGGCGAGCCCGATCGGCAGAATGAGCGTGCGCGGCTCGATCCGCCGCCATAACGCCACGGAATCCGCCGTCGCAGCGGCAGGGACGGGCGACAAGAAGGGCACCGTCAGCAAGGACCACCACGCCGAAAAAATCGCCGCCGACATCGCGAGGCCTGCCACATGCGGCCACGGTCCGATCCACTCGGGTAACGCCTGCATGCGAAGACCGCCCCACCAGGCGAGCACGTCGGGCACCAGCAGTGGCGGCGCGAAAGAACGTGGCGTTTCGTGGGTAATCGGGAGCAGAACGTCGGGAAAAAGCCACAGGCAGGCCAGCCCGGCGAGCACGCCTGGAACGGTCACGCAATCGGGAATGACACGGTGCCGCAGATCGATCCACGCTGCGGCCGCCAGCAGCCAGCAGAGCACCGCATGCGCGATCCACCGCACGACGAGCACTTCCTCGACCGCGATGCCCTGCACGTCTCCGTCACCGGTGCCCAGCCCGAGGCACCGGACTTCCCACCACCACAGCCCGATCGCCACCGCCACGGCGGCCACCTCGATCCGACGGTGCACGGCGACGTTGCGGGCCACCGGATCGCCGAAAGCGCCCGACGCCAACATCGCCCCCACCCAGGCCGTGAGCAGCCGGCCGGCGACGGCCCCCAGCACAGCGGCAGGCACGGTCCAGACCCAGTCTCCCGCAGGAGGAAGCAGCGACAGCAGCGGGTGGAGGCCGCCCGTCATGATCCGCCTCCCCGCGAGCGGCCCGCGGGCGGCGGAGAGCCTGCCGGCGTGGCGTCGCGCAGCCGCGGCCAGGCATGCTCGAGCCAGTCGGCGATCCTCTTGGCCACGACCGCCGCAGTCTCGCGTGTGGAGTCGAATGTGGCGTCTGCGCATTCACGGTAGAGCGACTCGCGGGCGGCGAGGGCCGCGATCACCTCTGCCAGGGGATCGGTCGCCATGCGTCCGGCGGAATCCGCCAGCGCGGGCCGTCGGTCCGCCGATGCGGGATCGGCCGCGATGCGGCGATGCACGGCCTCGGCGTCGGCCGTCAGCCAGACGATCGGTCGTCCCGCCGACCTCAGCAGGGCCCGGTTCTCCGCCCTCAGCACGACGCCACCGCCCGTGGACAGCACACCGCCGCACCGTTCCAGGAGATCGGCCAGCACGGCGGCTTCCTCATCGCGAAAGGCGGGCTCCCCGCGCGACCGCACCAGTGCTGAGATCGAGCAGCCGACCTTCGACTCCAGCACCTCGTCGGCGTCCGTCCATTCGCAGCCGAGCAGTCCACCGAGCTCGGCAGCCACCGTCGATTTGCCGGTGCCCCGATAACCGACGAGCGTGATGCGTGGCATGGCCGCCTGTGTCTTTTCTGTGCCGGATCTCATCCGGCCCCAAGCGCGTTCAATCGTGCGACCGGACCGAAGAGGTGGCTCGCTTCAAGGCCTCGCGCATCACCGCCAGCGGTGGCTCGGCGGAGTGCCAGATGCGGTGCTGGACCGCCGCCTGCCGCACGAACATGTCGACTCCCGTGACGGTGTGGCAGCCGAGCTCACCGGCTCTCTTGATGAGCAGCGTGTTCTCGGGATTGTAGACGGTGTCGAAGACCACCATGTAGGACCGCAAGTGCGACTCGTCGTAGGGCGTCTCGTTGACGTGCGGATGCATGCCTATGGGCGTGGCGTTGATGACGCAGTCGTACGCCTTGTCGTAGCGGGCATCCCATTTGATCGCCTTGCAGTCGACCTTCTTGGCGATCTCATGTGCCCGCTCGAACGTCCGGGAGCAGATGGCCACGTCCACCCCCCGCTGCCGCAGGCCGAAGGCCACGGCCCGTGCGGCCCCGCCGGCGCCGAGGATGATCGCCGTCTTGAGCCCGATCCCCTCGGCGTTCGCCTCCGCGTGGTGGTCCACCATGGCGGCCTCGAGGCTCTCCAAGGCGCCCGTGGCGTCGGTGTTGAAGGCTTCCACGCCGTACGTGCCGAACACGAGCGTGTTGGCGGCACCGATCGATTCCACGAGGCCGTCCTGCCGAACGGCGTGCTTCAGCACGGTTTCTTTATGAGGGATGGTCACACTCAAACCGGATAGCGGCCAGCGGTCGGCTTGCGTGATGAAGTCGTCCAGCTGTTCCGCCGGCACACGAAACGGCAGATAGACGGCGTCGATGCCGGACGCGGCCAGCGCGGCGTTGTGCACCACGGGGCTGAGGCTGTGGCCGACCGGATCGGCCACGACGCCGTAGATCTTCGTCGCGTCGGTGATCGAATCGTAGCGATACACGTCGCGCATCTGCCGCCAGCCGATCTGGCCGGGGGCCAACACGCGGTCCTCGGAAAAAGTGGCGAAGGTGAACGGCGCCCCGCACCGGCCGACGAGCACCCTCGAGGGCATGCCGATGTCGCCCATGCAGATGCCGACCGTCGGCACGCGGGCGGCCCGAACCATCGCCAGCATCCGCAGGTTGTCGGCGGGATGCGTGGCCATGGTGGCGATCTTGACGATGTCGGCATCCATCGCCGCCAGTCGCGCGTGAAGCGACTCCAGGTCTGCCGGCGTCTTCTGGAAATCGTGGTGGCTGACGATCCGGCGGGTCCCACCGTACCTCGGCACCTGGCCGGCGATGTCGTCCTCGAGATCGACGTAATCGGCTCCCTCGACGATGGCAGTCCGGAGCACGAGCCTGCGGGCCTCCTCGGTGCCCTGCCACCTGCCGCCGTCCGCCGCCCGGCGGCACGTCGCGATCACCGGACAAGGGCGGTCGCGGAGGAGTCGCTTCACCTGGACGGGACCCTCGATGAAATCGAGCCTCAGCTCCACGAGCTGGATGCCTTGCGCAGCGAGATGAGACTGCTCGGCGATGACGTGCCTGTGGCGGCCGCGTCCGATGCTGACACAGATCATGGGAGGACTTCGCGGCGAAAGGGATCAGATGCGGCGAAACTGGCGATCCAGTTCCTGCCTGGAAAACAGTAGGGACGTCGGCCGCCCATGCGGGCAGTGGTGTGACTCCCTGACAATACGGCGATCGCGGACGAGGGCGTCGACCTCCGCCTTGGAAAGCGGGTCGCCGGCCTTGATGGCGGCCCGACATGCGAGACTGTGCAGGACCTCATCGACGAGCAGACCGGCGTCGCGATCGGCCGCCCCCGCGGCCAGCCGGTCGATCACCTCCCGAACGATGTCCGCGGCCGGCGTGCCTCCGGCCAGTGCCGGCTTCGACGTGACGATCACCGTCGAACCACCGAAAGGCTCGATCCTCATGCCGGCCCTTTCGAGCGCTTCCGCGTGCTCCGTCACGAGTTCGATCTCGGCGGCCGAGAGGTCGACCCGCTCAGGGATCAGCAGGGGCTGCACCTCGAGGCTGCCGCCGGCCACCGACGCCTTGAGTTGCTCGTAGAGAACGCGCTCGTGGAGCGCATGCTGGTCGATCACCTCAATCCCGTCCCCACTCTCCACCACGATGTAGCGGTTGTGCATCTGCACGGCGAGTTCGTTCGCAGCGGGGACGGCGGCTACTCCTGCGGAACCAGCAGCGGCCACCGGAGTGCCGGCCCGCGGGATCGCCACCGGCCGATCGTCGCGCTCCCACGGCAGCGGATCGGTGGATACCGCGCTGCTCACCGGCTCACGTCGCGGCTGCCCAAACCAGGGCGCGACGGCCGGTTCGGCCGCCGGCGAGGATGCATCCGTCGCGGGCGCAGCAGCGGCGAGCGGCGGCTTCAGCCGCGCCGCCATGTCGCCCTGTAGAAACGCCGATCGCAGAGCCGACAGCACGAGACGGTAGAGCCGCGACGGGTCGCGGAAACGCACCTCCATCTTCGCGGGATGTACGTTCACGTCCACCATGTCGACGGGCAGGTCGAACGACAGGAAGACCATCGGCTGTCGCCCGGAGAGGAGCAGGCCACGGTAGCCCTCCTGAACCGCGTGCAGGATCGAACGGTCGCGAAACGGCCGGCCGGCCACGAACAGGTACTGGAGACGATTGCTCGCCATGTCATCCTCGGGCCGCCCCACCAACCCGCGCACCGCGACCTCGGCATCGGCGGCCTCGATCTCGATCAGGCGGTCGCCAACTGCCCGGCCGAAGAGCCCCGCGATCCGCTCGCGCCAGACCGACACGGCGGGCAAGTCGTGAATACGCCGACCGTTGTGCGTCAGCGACATCGCCACCCCGGGATTCGCGAGGGCCGTCCGCACGAACGCCTCCGACGCGTGGGCCCATTCCGTCTGCGGCGCCCGCAGGAAGGCCCGCCGTGCCGGCACGTTGCCGAACAGCTGGTGCACCTCCACGGCGGTCCCGATGGCACCACCG
>JBIJCD010000419.1:0-3393 GCA_044344895.1 Pirellulales bacterium
CCTTCCGGCCGGCCCTCGCCGAGCTGAACGTGCCGCCGACCGGCTACACCGCCCTGTTCAACGGCAAGGATCTCGCCGGCTGGTACGGCTGGGGCACCCAGGATCCGACCGATCTGCAGAAGATGACGCCCGATGAGCGGGCCGACTACAAGCGGAAGTCGATCGCGGGCGGCCTCGTCGATGCCAAGGGCGTCGACAAGGGAGACCACCTCGCGGCCCACTGGAAGGTCGAGAACGGCGAACTCGTCAACGACGGCAAGGGGCTCTACCTGACCACCGATAAGGACTACGGCGACTTCGATCTCTGGGTCGACTACAAGATGCTGCCGCTGGGCGATAGCGGCGTGTACCTCCGCGGCATCCCCCAGGTGCAGATCTGGGACTACACCGAGGAGAAGAAGTTTCCGCTCGGCGCCGACAAGGGCTCCGGCGGCTTGTGGAACAACAAGTCGGAGGAGGGCAAGCATCCGCTCAAGCGGATGGACAAGCCGTTTGGCGAATGGAACACGCTGCACATCCGCATGATCGGCGAGCGGGCCACGGTGTCGCTCAACGGCGAGGTCGTGGTCGACAACGCGCCGCTGGAAAACTTCTTCGCCAACAAGAAGGCGGGATACCTCGCCTACGGCAAGCAGGACCCCAAGGCGACCGAGCAGGCCGCGAAGCTGCCCAACGGATTCATGCCCGACCCGGCGTTCCCGAAGGGCCCGATCCAGCTGCAGACGCACGGCAGCGAGATCCGCTGGCGGAACGTCTTCATCCGCGAGATCCCCGCCTCGGAAGCCAATCGGGAATTGGCCACCCGCGACGCCGACGGATTCGTCGAGCACGTCAACGGCAAGGATCTCTCCAACTGGCAGGGGGCGATCGACAGCTACGAGATGAAGGACGGCTCGATCGTCTGCAAGCCCGGCAAAGGGGGCGACCTGCTCACGAAGGAGCCGTTCGAGAACGGCACGATCCGCGTCGAATTCCGGCTGCCCAAGGGGGGCAACAACGGCATCGCCCTGCGGACGCCGCCGGGCAAGCACTCCGCCGCCGACGGCCTCGAGCTGCAGATCATCGACAGCGACGGCTACAACGAGCAGCAGGCCGCCGCCGGCAAGCCCGGGCTCGAGCCCTACCAGTACCACGGCAGCCTCTACCACTGCGTGGGCGCAAAGCACGGCTACCTCCGGCCCGCGGGCGAGTGGAACTTCCAGGAGATCGACGTCGACGGCCAGAAGATCAAGGTCACGCTCAACGGCACGAAGATCCTCGACGTCGACATCGACACGTTCGACCGCAGCCAGATCAAGAACCCGCCCAAGGGGCTCGACAACCGCTCGGGCTTCATCGGCTTCGCCGGCCACAACGACCCGGTGGAGTTTCGCAGCTTCAAGGTGAGACGTCGGTAGGACGCACGCCGAGGCACCGTCGCAGGGCCTCTTGAGACATCGTTTTTTTCGATGGCTTCATAAGAAAGAATCGGGTTTCCACAGTGCCTGTCGGCGTCCTATGAATGGCATGCGAGGCGAGGGGCAGATGTCCTCACCTCCAGCGTCAACCATGGGAGGTTCCAGATGATCTGGCACTTGAAGGACAGGGGCGTCAGGAGGCCACAGGATCTTCCGCAGCACATCGAGCGGCGGCTGCGATTCGCGTTGTCACGGTTCTCCGGCCGCATCCAGAAGATCGTCGTTTTTCTGGATGACCAGAACGGCCCGCGGGGCGGGCCGGACAAGGTGTGCAGGGTTCTCGTGAAGACCCGTGGACTCGGCGTGGTGCTTGCATCGGCGACGCATGCCGACTGGTTCACCGCGGTCGACCAGGCGGCTGGCCGCATCGGCCATTCGGTCGCGCGGCACGTCGCCCGGCGGCGGACACAACGCGGACCGTCCTCCGGAATGCCGTGGCTGCGGATTTCATCGATTCTCGGGGCGGGCTGAGAGCCGATCCGCCGCAGTCCCGAGAGCTCCCCGTGATGGGGGCGGGCATCCAGAACCCGCCCCCATCACGCCCCTTTGCCATCCCGGAGGCGTCACATGCTTCTTCCCTGGATCCTCTTCGTCGCGCTCGTACTGCTTCTGCTGGCGATCGATCTCGGCGTGTTTCACCGCACCGCCCACGAGGTGGGGTTCCGCGAAGCAATAGGATGGTCGGCCGTCTGGCTGACGATGGGGCTGGCCTTCGCCGGCGTCGTCTACCTGGCCTACGAGCACACCTGGTTCGGCCTCGGCACGCAGATCGATCCGGTCGACGGCACGGTCAACACGGGCATCACCGCCGTCGAGAAATATCTCACCGGCTACGTCGTCGAGAAGTCACTGAGCGTCGACAACATTTTCGTCATCGCGATGATCTTCGGCTCGCTCGCCGTGCCGGCAATCCACCAGCACCGCGTGCTGTTCTGGGGCGTGCTCGGGGCGCTGTCGATGCGGGCCGCGATGATCCTCGTCGGAGCTCGGCTGATCGCCGAGTTCCATTGGCTGCTGTACGTATTCGCCGGGTTCCTCATAGCCACGGCCGTGAGGATGCTCGTCTCCCGAGGCGAGCACGCCGACCCTGCCGACGGCCTCGTCATGCGGCTGTGCCGGCGGTGGCTCCCTGTCTCCTCCAGCTACCACGGCCAGCGTTTTCTCGTGCCTGCACGGCTTGAGCGGACCGGGGCCGAAGGCGGCCGTGGAATCGCCCGCACCTGGATGCTGACCCCTCTGGCGGTCGCTTTGATCATGGTAGAGGCGGCCGACTTCGTGTTTGCGCTCGATTCCATACCGGCGATCTTCGCGATCACGGGAGATCCGTTCCTTGTGTTTACCAGCAACGTGTTCGCCATGCTGGGCCTGCGTTCGCTCTATTTCGCTCTGGCGGGAATGGTGATGCGGTTCCGGTATCTGAAGGTGGCACTCGCGGGTGTGCTCCTGGTCGTGGGCGGCAAGATGCTCGCCGCGGACTGGCTGAAAGCGTTCGCCGGTCGTGACTTCAATCTCTCCCTGCTCGCGGTCATCGTGGCGATCCTCGCCGCCGGCATCGTCTGTTCGGTGGTGGCTGAACGCCGGCAGCATCGCGGCCGATCCGCCGATCGCCGTTCCGACGGGCTGGGATTGGCGGCATAACCACTGGGTAGCCGGGCGGCCGCTGCCTGCCCGTGGCCAGCCGGCACCGCCCGCGGTGCTGCCGCGGCACCGTCACGTCCCACGTCCGTCAGCACGAGCGCGCGACGGCCGCCTACAATCGACGGCATGCACGATCGCGATGCCGCCGACACCCCGCCGCCCGATGGGCCCGCCGAGACGCTGCCGGCCGACACCGACGCCGCCGCCGCGGCCGGTGACGGCTCGGCCGCGGCCCGCAAGGCGCGGTCATTCCCGCAGACGCCCGGCGTCTACCTCATGAAGGACGCCGCGGGCCGCG
>JBIJCD010000420.1:0-3390 GCA_044344895.1 Pirellulales bacterium
CCGCGCCGTCCCTGGCGGCGACGACCAGCTGCCGGTATTCGGCGGCGGTGAACAGCTGGTCGGTGGTGGCGATCGCCCAGACGCGCTCGGCGTCGTCGACCACGCCCTTGGGACGGTTGGCGTTGGCCTGCTGCAGGCAGGTGCGCACGTCGTCGAGTCCGAGGCCGTACCGCTCGAGCACCATCGGGTTGACGCTCACGCGAACGGCGGGCGCGGAGCCACCGCTCACCACCACCTGGCCGACCCCCGACAGCTGCGACAGCTTCGGCTGCACGATCGTGGCCGCGGCGTCCTGGAGCCTGGCCCGGTCGTGCACGGGCGACGTGATCGCCAGGATCACCACGGGGCTGTCGCCACTGTTGACCTTCCGCGCCGTCGGGGCGCCGGGCAGATCGGCAGGCAGCCGGCCGCCGGCGGCGTTGATGGCGGCCTGCACGTCCCGCACCGCGCCGTCGATGTCGCGGTCGAGGTCGAACTGCAGCGACACCGACGTCTGACCGAGCATGCTCGTCGAGGTCATCTCCGTGATGCCGGCGATGAGGCCGAACTGCCGCTCCAGCGGCGCCGCCACGGCCGAGGCCATCGTCTCGGGGCTGGCGCCGGGCATGGCGGCGCTCACGCTCACGCTGGGATACTCCACCTGCGGCAGCGACGACACGGGCAGCATGAAGTAGCAGATCGCGCCCGTCAGCGTGATCGCAATCGACAAGAGCGTGGTGCCGACCGGCCGGTGGATGAACCAGGTGGAGAAGCTCATGCCTGCGGCTCTCCTTCCTGCGGGGCGGCCCTGCGCAGCCAGCGGGCGGCGGCGTCGAACCACAGGTAGATCACCGGCGTCGTGTAGAGCGTGAGGAACTGGCTGACGAGCAGCCCGCCGATGATCGTCACGCCCAGCGGCCGCCGCAGCTCCGACCCCACGCCCGTGCCCAGCGCCAGCGGCACGGCGCCGAGCAGGGCGGCCATCGTCGTCATCATGATCGGGCGGAACCGCAGCAGGCACGCCTGCTCGATCGCCTCCGCCGCGTCGACGCGACGGCCATCGATGCCGTGACGGTCGGCGTCGATCGCGAAGTCGATCATCATGATGGCGTTCTTCTTGACGATGCCGATCAGCAGGATGATGCCGATCAGGGAAATAACGTCGAGCTCCAACCGCTCCCGCATCAGGGCCGCCAGCGCCCCGACCCCGGCACTGGGCAGCGTGGAGAGGATCGTCAGCGGGTGGATGGTGCTCTCGTAGAGCACGCCCAGCACGATGTAAACGGTGACGATCGCGGCCAGCACCAGGAGCGGCTGGTTGGCCAGCGACGACCGGAAGGCGGCCGCCGTGCCCTGGAACTCCGCCTGGATGCCCCGCGGCATCGCCAGGTCGTCCCGGGCCCGCTCCACCGCCGCAAGCGCCGCGCCGAGCGAGCCGCCGGCCGCGAGGTTGAACGACACGGCCACCGCCGGAAACCGTCCCTGGTGGTTGATCGCCAGCGGGGCGGTCGTCTCCTCCAGCCGGGTCACGGCGGCCAGCGGCACCCGGCCGCGGCCCGCCTGCGCCGCCGCGTTGCCGGCCATGGCGTCCGACGGGCCAGCTCCGGCACCGTCCGCCGCCGCGGCCGACCGCACGTAGAGCTTGCCCAGATCCTGCGGGGCCGTCCGAAACGCGGGCTCCACCTCGAGCACGACGCGGTACTGGTTGAGCTGCGTGAACAGGATCGAGATCTGCCGCTGCCCGTAGGCGTCGTAGAGCGCGTCGTCGATCATCTGCGGCGTGATTCCCAGCCGCGAGGCACTGTCGCGGTCGATCACGAGGCGGGCCTGCAGGCCGCCCTCCTGCTGGTCGCTGGCCACGTCGGCCAGCTCGGGCAGGCTTTGCAGCCGGGCGACGAACCGGGGGGCCCACTCCGCGAGTTCGGCGGCGTCGGGCGACTCGAGGGTGATCTGGTACTGCGTGCGGCTGACCCGCGACTCGACCGCGAGGTCCTGCACGGGCTGCAGGTAGAGCGTCGCCCCGTCGACGGCCGCGAGCCGTTCCTGCAGCCGGCGGATCAGGTCGGCGACGCCGATGCCGCGCTCCGCCGCGGGCTTCAGGTTGACGAGCATGCGGCCGCTGTTGACGGTGGTATTGACGCCGTCGATGCCGATGAAGCTCGACAGGCTCTCCACGGCGGGGTCGGCGAGCACCGCCTTGTTGAGCGCCAGCTGCCGCCGGGCCATCCCCTCGAACGACACCGAGGGCGGTGCCTCCGAGATGCCCAGCAGCACACCCGTGTCCTGGGTCGGGAAGAAGCCCTTCGGCACCTCCCGGTAGAGCCGCACGGTCGCCACGAGCGTGGCCATCGCCAGCACCATCGTCGCCACCTGGTGCCGCAGCACGAATCGCAGCGTGGCCGCGTACACGGCGAGCCATCCGTCGAAAAACCGCTCGCTGGCCCGGTAGAGCCAGCCCGCCCGCCCCGGGTCGCGGTGCTTCAGGAGCATCGCGCACATCATCGGTGTGAGCGTCAGCGACACGACCGCCGACACGAGGATCGTCACGCTCAGCGTGACGGCGAACTCGCGGAACAGCCGCCCCACGATGTCACCCATGAAGAGCAGCGGGATGAGCACGGCGATCAGCGACACGCTCAGGCTGACGATCGTGAACCCGATCTCCGCCGCGCCGTCGAGCGCGGCCGCCAGCGGCGACTTGCCCTTCTCCAGGTGGCGGACGATGTTCTCGATCATCACGATCGCGTCGTCCACCACGAACCCCGTCGAGATCGTCAGCGCCATGAGCGTGAGGTTGTTGAGGCTGTAGCCCAGCGGCAGCATCACGGCCAGCGTGCCGACGAGCGACAGCGGCACCGCCACGCCGGGGATCACCGTGGCGGTCACGTCCCGCAGAAACAGGAAGATCACCAGCACCACCAGCCCCACGGTGAGCACCAGCTCGTGCTCCACGCCCTCGATGCCCGCGCGGATGGCGGTGGTGCGGTCGGTGAGCACATGCACCGTGATCGCCGCCGGCAGAGAGGCCTCGAGCTGCGGCAGCAGTGCCTTGATCCGGTCGACCACGTCGATGATGTTGGCGCCTGGCTGCCGCTGGATGTTCACGATCACGGCCGGCACGTCGTTCATCCAAGCCGCCTGCCGCACGTTCTCGGCGCCGTCCACCACCCGGGCCACGTCGGTGAGCCGGATGGGGGCATCGTTGCGGTAGCCGATGATCAGCCGGCGGAAGGCGTCGCTGGTGAGCAGCTGGTCGTCGGCGGCGATCGTGTGGGCCTGCCGCTTCCCGTCGAAGCTGCCCTTCGCCTGATTGACGCTCGCCTGCACGAGCGCGGTCCGCAGGTCCTCGAGGTTCATCCCCACGGCGGAAAGGGCGACGGGATTGGCCTGGATGCGGATGGCCGGCTTCTG
>JBIJCD010000084.1:0-10597 GCA_044344895.1 Pirellulales bacterium
TGGTATACGGTCGTCGCGAGCCGACGCGGCCCGCCCGGCCCGCCGCCGCGATGCAGAGCCTACCCCCTGCCGCCCGCCCCACACCATTGCGATCCGCGCGATGAGCGTCATCCGCCCGAAACCACCCGAGGACCCGATCGCATTCGACCCCGGGCCGCTCTGCGCCGCGATTGGCCTGCCGGCAGGCGCTGCCGATCCGGCGGCAGCGGATCTCGAGCGGTCGCGGGACGAGTGCCTCGACATGCCGCTCGTGCACCAGCCCGACCGGCTGCTGGCCGACTACAACGGCACCGCGTCCGGCCGCACGCGGGCAACGAGCGAGCTCTACGGCGTGCTGCAGACGGCACGGCGGATCCGCGATGCGGTCGACCGCGTCATCGTGCTGGCTGACGCCGACACGACGCAGGCCGTGCGGGCGGTCTTTTCATCCTGCTGCCATCCGTTCCACAACGAGCTCTCCCGCGGTGAGCGGGGCGGCCGGCCGCGGCTGTCGTTCGCCGGCCTCGCGAGCGACGCCGATTGGCTGCAGGGGATCGTCGACCTCGTGGCGCCGGCGGGGGCGGCCCGCGGCGACGACCTGCTCGACCGGTGGGCGATCGTGCTCTGTCCGGAGCCGCCGGGGACGGCGGCCGATGTGCTCGTGCCGCTGCTGCTGCAGAGCGTCGGCGGCGATCGGCTGCGGCTGGCCGACCGTATGGTGTCGATCACGGGCGACGCCGGCGATCCGCACCCGTTGACGGTCCCTGTCGGGTTTGGCGGATGCCGCGGCATCTTCACGCCCGCCACCCTGCTGCCGGCGGCGCTCGTGGGCATCGACGTAGTGCGGCTCTTGCAGGGCGCGGCCGCGATGAACCGTCGCTATCGCGAGGCCGCGGTCGGTCACAATCCGGTGCTTCAGTTCGTGGCCGCCTCGCGGCAAGCGGCCCGGTCGCTGCAGGCTGCGCCGCGGCTGGTGTCGGAGGAGACGGAGCGGCTCCACGACCTCGTGCGCTGGCACGCGCGGCTCGGCGACGCCTCCGAGGGCCCGCGGGCCGCGGCGTCGAGGACAAGCGCGGCGGCGATCCGCCTGCTGGCCGGCGAGCCGCGGCGGGATCCGCGCGCGGCCGTGCCGCTCGGCAGGCCCGGCGACCGCCCGCAGGATGCCGCCGACCGCCTGCGTCGCGCCGCCGGTCCGCCGCCCGATCCGCCCGCCGCCGCGGCCACGATCCGGCTGCCCCGGATCGACGAGCACACCGTCGGTCAGCTCGTCCAGATGCTGCTGCTGGCGACGATGCTGGAAGAGCGGCTCCCCGGCTGACCGGCGGCGGGTATATTCCGCGACGCAGCCGGCCAACGCCGCAGCGAAGGAGATTGCCATGCCGATCACGCTCACCTGGACCGGACACGCCACCTGGCTCGTCGACACCGGCCAGGGTGTCCTGCTCGTCGATCCGTTCTTCGACGAGTGCCCGACGGCGTCGATGAAGTCGGGCGACGTGGCCTGCGACGCCATCATCGTCACGCACGGCCACTTCGACCACGTTGCCGACCTGGTCGCGATCGCCAAACGAACCCGGGCCCGCGTCTTCTGCAACTGGGAGATCGGCCAGTGGCTCGGCCGGCAGGGGATCGACGCCGTGCAGCCGATGAATATCGGCGGCCGCGCGATGGTGCCGGGTGGTACCGCGAAGATGGAGATCGCCCACCACTCGTCGAGCCTGCCCGACGGCACCTACGGCGGAAATCCCGCCGGCTGGGTGCTCGACGTCGGCGGCCTGCGGGTCTACATCGCCGGCGACACCTCGCTGTTCTCCGACATGGCGCGGATCGGCCGGCCGCACGACGGCGCGCGGATCGACGTGGCGGTGCTCCCGATCGGCGACCTGTTCACGATGGGGCCCGACGACTCGCTGGAGGCGATCCGGCTGCTGGCGCCGCGGCTGGTGCTGCCGAGCCACTACGGCACCTGGCCACCCATCGAGCAGGACGCGCACGCCTGGGCGCGGCGGGTGCGGGATGCCAAGCTCGCCGACCCGCGGGTGCTCGTGCCGGGCGAGTCGATCACGATCGACGCGGCGTGAATCCCCGGCGGACGGCGACCGCGTCAGCCCCGTGGCGACGACGGCAGTTCCACCGGCTTTACCGGCGGCACGCGAACCTCGACCATGCCGTCGACGACCCGCGTCTCGAACACGTCGACCCGCAGCTTCGGATTGTCGCACCAGGCCCCGTCGCAGAGGCGGAACCGCCAGGCATGCCAGGGGCAGGTGACGACGCCGTCCACCATCGGCCCGGAGCCGAGCGAGGCGCCCATGTGCGGGCAGAGGTCGTCGATCGCGGAGTATCGCTCGCCGTCGAAGAACACCGCCACCAGCCGGCCGGCCACCTCGAAGACGCGGCCCTCGCCCACCGGAATCGCGTTCGCTCTCGCGACGGGCGTGAACGCGACCATGGCGGGTTCGGGGGCAGCGGGCTGGGCCGGTTCTTCCGTCATGCCCCCAGATGTACCACACGCCCGGGCGGGTCGCACACCGCGTCACGCCCCCGGCCGGTCCGAGTACGATGTCCGGGATGGTCGAGCCCCTCCCCCGCCGGCATCCCTCGCGCACGCGGCTGCTCGTCCTCGATGTGGACGGCACAGTGACCAACAGCCGCCACGAGGTCACGGAAGCCACCCGCCGGGCCGTGGCCCGCATCCGCGCCGCCGGCATCCGCGTGATGCTCGCCACGGGCCGCCGTTACCGCGACACCCTCCCCGTCGCCGCGTCGCTCGGCATCGAGGAGCCGCTGGTGACGGCTTCCGGCGCACTCGTCAAGCGGCCCGACGACCATGCCACGCTCTTCCGGGCGGAGTTCGGGCCGGGCGTCCTGCACGGCGTGGTGACGCGGATCATCGCCGCGGGCCACGAGCCCGTGCTCTACTCCGACAGCTTCGCCTTCGGCTTCGACTTCCACTGCCGCCGCCTCGACGTGACAGGGCAGGGGGCGGCCGGCGGTGGGCTGGGCGAATACCTCGACCGCAACCGGGCGTTGGCGGACGTGGCTCCCGACCTGCACGTGACGCCGCCGCCCGGCGTCTTCGCCGGGTTCGCCATGGGGCCGCACGACCAGATGCGCGATCTCGAGCGGGCGCTCGACCGCGAGTTTCCCGGACGGCTCTCGCTGCACACCATCCGCAGCCCGCGGTACCGGCACTGGATGTGCGAAATCGCGCCGGCCGGCGCGACGAAGTGGTCGGGCGTGCTCGCGCTCGCTCGTGCGATGGGAATTGACGCGGCCGAGATCTGCGCCGTCGGCGACGACGTCAACGATCTGCCCATGATTCGGGCCGCGGGCTGCGGCGTCGCGATGGGAAACGCCCGGCCGGAGGTGCTGGCCGTCGCCGACCACATCGTGGCCCCGCACGACGCCGACGGCCTGGCCGATGTGGCGGATCTGCTGCTCGCAGGTGGCTGAGGCCGCCCCGTGCCTCGCCAGGTCCGCCCAGGCTGCCCGTCCCCCCGAGGCCGGGTCCGTCCGTGCCTCTCTGGCCGGGCGCGTGGGTTGAAGCGATCCGCCGCGATCCGTAAGGTCCGGCCCCCGCTGGCACGGCCGCCACGGGCCGGACCGCGATCCTCGCCGTGATCCGCATGGACATCACCATCCATCGCCCCCATGCGACCTGCGCCCTGACGGGCCGGCAGTTCGTCGCCGGCGAGCCGTTCTTCTCGGCGCTCGTGCGATCGCAGGGCAGACTGGATCGGCACGACTTTTCCACCGCCGCGTGGTCCGGCCCCCCGGCCGACACGCTCGCCTGGTGGCGGTCGACCTATCCGACCGCGACCGCCTCCGGCGCGACGCTCGCCCCCGTGGACGTGCTGCTCGATGTGGTCGAGGAATTGGAGGGACGCGACGACGACGCCCTCCGCTACCTGCTCGCCCTGGAGCTTGTCCGACGCCGCGTGCTACGGTTCGTCGACCAGCCCAGCGGCCGGCTGCCGCGGCCGCCGGCCGATCGCGGCGACGAGCCCCGGCATGTCGCCCTCGCCTGCCGCAGGCGGGATCGCGAATACCTGGTGCGCGAAGTGCCGGCCGCCGAGGCGACAGCGGCAGGCGTCGAAGACCGGCTCACGGCACTTCTGTGGAGCGGAGGTCCGGCATGAACCGCACACCCGAGACGTTCCCCGGCCGCCGGGGGCTCGCGGCGCCGCGGGCCGCGGCGCTGGCCGTCGTCGTGGCGGCCCTGGCCTCGACGGGAGCGGCCTGCCCGCAGGCCATCCGCGGCTACCAGGTGGGCACGCTGCCGCTGCCACGGACGCTTCCGGCACAGCCGTCGCTCGACCAGATCATCGCCACCGTGCACGACAACACGCAGCGAGTGCGGAGCTACATGGCGCCACAGGCGGTACTGATCGTGCCGGGCGTGCCGCGGCTTTCGGCCCAGGTCGCCAGCGAGCCGCCGCGTCGCTTCCGGCTCCGCGCCCAGACGGCCGTCACCGGCAGCGAGCTCGACATCGGCAGCAACGACGACCTGTTCTGGCTCTGGATCCGCCGCCACCAGCCCCCGGTGCTGCTCCACTGCCGGCACGACCAGTACGCCCAGTCGTCGGCCCGCCGCCTGCTTCCCATCCGCGCCGAATGGATGCCCGAACTGCTCGGCCTCGTGCAGTTTCGACCCGAGGACCGGCACGAGGGTCCGTTTCCACTGGCCGACGGCAGGATCGAGATTCGCAGCCGCATCACCCCGGCCGCGAGCTCCGCGACCGGGGTCGGCGGCCAGCCGGAGGGCGACCTGCTCAAGTCGACGATCCTCGACGGCACCACGGGGCTCGTCCTGGAGCAGCACCTGTTCACGGCCGTCGGTGAGCGGCTGGCAAGCGCCCGGACCACGAAGCACCGGGTCGATCCCCAGTCGGGGGCGGCCCTGCCGCGGCTCGTGGAAGTGTCATGGCCGACGTCGGGCATCGAATTCCAGCTGGAGATCGCGGCGATCTCCACCAACGTTCCGGCGAGCGATCCCGGACAACTCTGGCAGATGCCGGCCTACGAGGGATACACGCCGATCGATCTGGCCGATCCGACGGTGGTGATCGGTCCGGCCGCGGCCCGCTGACGCCGCCTACTCGGCCCGCTCCCGCATCTTCTGCCGCGCCCGCGCCAGCGTCGGCCCGATCGACCCCAGCGGCATGCCGGTCATCCTGCTGATCTCGCCGTAGCTGTGCCCCTTGAGATGGTGGAGCCTGAGGATCTCGGCCCCCTTGGGGTCCGATCGGGCGAGTCCCGCCAGCATGGTCTCGATCTGGTCTCGGTCGTCGAGGTGCGTGGGGCCGTTGTCGACGCGTGTGACGCGGGCCGCGTCGGCCGCGGTACCGGCGGCGATCCGACGTCGGTCCGACAGCCTGACCAGCCCCCGCACCGCGATCCGCCGGACGACGACGGCGAGATAGGTCGACAGCGAGGACGTGCCCCGAAACGAACGCAGCACCGCCGCGTCGCGGTCGAGGATCTCCAGCAGCGATTCCGCCAGCAGATCGTCACGATCGGAAGCCGTGAGCGGCTTCCCCCACTGTTCGGCCGTACGGTCGATGACGAACGCAAACAGGCCGGCGAACCGTTCCACGAACGCTTCCCATGCCACTGGATTCCCCAGCAAGCACTCGCCGATCAGCTGGCGATCCGCGGACGACAAGAGCTCCGACATGGTGGTCGAACCGGGAGGGAAGGAGTGGATGGCCGGTCGCTGCATCGAGGGACCGAGTGGTGCCACGGATGCGGCTCACGGGCGACTGACCGAACCAATCCGTCGGCCAATGCTGCGGCGATCGTGATCGCTGACCTCCGTTCGAATCATAGGCATGGCGGCGGCCACCACCAACAGCACCTCGCCGTGATGAACGGCGTGGCGATCCCTGGGGCACCACCCACTGCCCGCCGGTCTGCCCCCGCCCCGACCTAGCGGCCGTTTTCGGCGGCGCCGCCGCGCCGCAGGAGGCCGCGAACAACGAGCCGGCGGGCGACGACCACGATGAACGTCGGCAGCGACGCATGCCGGCGGAAGGGCTGCAGCACCGCCGCATCGTCCCGCATCATCTCCATGATCACCTCTGCCAGCAATTCGTCGCGTTCGGCCCTCGACAGCGGGATGCGTAACTGGGCCGCGGTGCGGTCGACGACGACCGCGATCAGCCATGCGAACTGGTCGATAAACGCGTCGTGCCAGCCGGCTTCGTCGTCGGGGGCTGAAGAAAGCGTCGCCATGGCACGCCGTGAAGGTTCCCCACGCCGTGCTGCGCCAGTGGCATCGGGCTCCGGGCGAGCAGCACGGTGGCGGGAAAAAGGACTCCGCCCTGACCACCTCTTCGATCCTAGCGATGCCCGGCGAGGCCTCCAACAGCGCCCGAAAAGGGCCTCATGAATCGGCGTAAAACTGCCGATTTCTCATTCGTTGACAGGTCCGGAGGCCCACCCTAGTATTCGTCGCACATGGCCGGAGCGCGGGGCGCCCCGTGCGGCAGTCACACTCGCCGCGGGGTCCCATGCCCGGTTTCCCCGAGGCCCGTCGTTCCAAGGAGTACAGCGTCATGACGCACGTCGTCGCCGAGCCCTGTTTCGCCTGCAAGTACACCGACTGCGTGGTGGTCTGCCCCGTGAATTGCTTCTACGAGGGGGACAAGATGGTGTACATCCACCCGGACGAGTGCATCGACTGCGAAGCCTGCGTGCCGGAGTGCCCCGTGGAGGCGATCTTCCTCGAGGACAATCTGCCGCCCGAGTGGAAAGAGTTCACCGCGCTCAACGCCGAGATGGCGAAGGCCGACCTGCCGGTGATCACCGAGAAGAAAGATCCGCTCTGCGGGGAGTGACGCGGCCCCCCAGCCGGCCGTTGCCCGTCACCGCAGATCGACGAGCCAATAGGCGCTGTCGACGAAGCTCTTCCAGCTTTCGTACTTCGGGTTGCCCAGCTTGATCGACAGGAGCGGGCTCCGCTTCGGCTTCACGGGGTGCCGAACGAGATTCATCCGCGCCTCCTGGGGAGTCCTGCCTCCCTTGCGAACGTTGCAGGCGACGCAGGCGCAGACGATGTTTTCCCAGCTCGTGACCCCGCCACGGCTCCGGGGAACGACGTGATCGAGGGAAAGCTCGCTCGTCGGGAAGCTGCGCCCGCAGTACTGGCACTGGTTTCCGTCCCGCGCGAACACGTTCCTGCGGTTGAACCGCAGCCCCTGGCGGGGGCCGCGGTCGCAGGACACGAGCCGGATCACCCGCGGTGCCTGCAGGTCGTAGCCGACCGCCCGGACCCAATCCTCCTCCGGGCCGCGGAATTCGGACCGCAGGGCCGACAGTTCACGCCAGGAATCGAGCGAATGGGCCGCGAACTGCCCCTGCTCGATGTGGACCACCTCCGCCAGCTGACGGAACAGGAGCGTGATCGCCCGCCGCACGTTCGTGATGTGCACGGCGACGAACGACCGGTTCAGCACAAGCACGCTCAGCGAGAGCGCCCCCGGGGCGACGGCCGCCTGCATCGCGGAACCAGACATGGCACCTCCTTCGACGCCCGCCTGGTGGGCGGCCGCCGGCTTCGCAGAGTCTAGTCGTTCGGTCGGACGCTGCCAAACTCGCGGACCGCGATCGGCCGACTGATGGCTTGCCTTCGCCGCAGATTGCGGGCAGACTCACGGAAGTGGGAACGACGCACCTGTCGCCGTTCCCAGCCGCGCCCCGGCGGAGGCAAGGCCGGACCCATCCCCCGCGGAGAGAGACGATGCTTCATTACTCGTGCGACCTGTGCAAGCGGCCGATCGATCCCCGTTCGGACGTGCACCACGTCGTGAAGATCGAGGTGTTTCCGGCCGTCGAAGACCCCGCGCACCATGGCTGCTGCGACGCCGACCAGCAGGCGGATGACGCCGATCACCTCGAAGAGATGCAGGAAATGCTTGAGCAGATCGAGGACGACGAACTGCCGGAGTGCCTGGAGTCCGCCCGCTCGATGCGATTCGATCTCTGCGACGCCTGCCGGCAGCGATTCGTGAAGAATCCGCTCGGTGCCAAGTCGGGCAAGCAGCTCGACTTCAGCAACAACTGACACCGCCCCCGCGCGGATCGCAACGCCACGATCCGCGGCCTGCGGGAGCACCGGCCCATGCCGCCTGCGGGCCGCCGGCTCGGCTCGTCCAACCTTCGACCGCATCGCCCCGGCAGCACGCCCTCAGCTCCCGACCCCTCATCCGTCGCCGTTTCATCCATTCCCCGTGCAGGAGCATTGACGTTTCATGGCCCAGCGCCCGCTTGCGATCGCCGCCCTTCCCGGAGACGGTACAGGCCCTGAAGTCACCGCCGAGGCCATGAAGGTGCTCGCCGCCGTCGCGAAGCTCGAGGGCTTCACGTACGACGTCGAAACCCTCGACTGGGGCGGCGATCGCTACCTCCGGACCGGCGAGATCATCCCCGAGGGCGGGCTCGACCTGCTGCGGTCGAAGGACGCCATCTTTCTCGGCGCGATCGGCCATCCCCAGGTGGCTCCGGGGATCCTCGAGAAGGGCCTGCTGCTCGACCTGCGGTTCAAGCTCGACCAGTACATCAACCTGCGGCCGGTGAAACTCCTGCCCGGCGTGGAAACACCCCTGGCCGGCCGGGGCCCGAAGGACATCGACTTCGTCGTGGTCCGCGAGAACACCGAAGACCTCTACTGCGGCGTGGGCGGCTATCTCAAGAAGGGCACGCCCGACGAGGTGGCCGTGCAGCAGGCCGTCTACACCCGCAAGGGCTGCGAGCGGTGCATCCGCTGGGCCTTCGACTACACGCGGAAGCGCAACAGCCCGAAGAAGACGCTCACGCTCGTGGCCAAGACCAACGTGCTCACCTTCGGCCACGACCTGTGGTGGCGGACCTTCCAGGAGGTCGCCAAGGAATATCCCGACGTGAAGACCGACTACAACCACGTCGATGCCTGCTGCATGTGGATGGTGAAAAACCCCGACGCCTACGACGTCATCGTCACCACGAACATGTTCGGCGACATCATCACCGACCTCGGCGGCATCCTGCAGGGTGGCATGGGCGTGGCGGCCGGGGCGAACCTCAACCCCGACGTGTCCGCCACTGGCAAGCGGGGCGTGAGCATGTTCGAGCCGATGGGCGGCAGCGCCCCCAAATACACTGGCCTCAACCAGATCAACCCGATCGCCGCCATCAACGCCATGGCGATGCTGCTCGAGCACACGGGCCACCCGACGGCCGGGGCGAGGATCGACAGGGCGGTCGCGCAGGTCACCGGCACGAAGATGAAGAGCCAGGCTGCGGGCAAGATGGGCCACGGCACCCGCGAGGTGGGCGATCTGGTCGTGGCTGCGCTCTGACGCCGACGGTCACAGCCGCACGCGGCGGCCCTCGGCCTGGCTTTCCGCGGCCGCCTGCACGATCCGCATGGCGGTCAGCGCGTCGTCGAGCCCGCTCACCGCCCGCACCAGGCTCGTCACCTTGCGGTGGAACTGGAGCAGCATGTGCTCGCCCACCGGCCGTTCGCTCTCGAGCGACTCCTGGTGCCGCCCCGCCGGATCGAACCACACCAGGCTCGACGGCAGGTCGACGAAGGCGATGCCGCTCTCGCACGCGACCTGCAGGGCGGCCGGTGGCCGGAAGCCCACCGCCTCCTCCCACTGCCGCGGCATGTAGTAGCCGCAGCTGATCTGCGCCAGCGGCCCGTCGCCCGGCGGCCCGCCGGTGGTGAAATCGAGGCTCATCATCTGGTAGTCGTCGGTCTCACCGCCGGCGGTCTCGGCGTGCCTCACGGCCACGACGCTCGTCGGCTCGGCGCCCGCGACGTAGCGGCACCAGTCGACCAGCTCCATCAGATCGCGGGCCTCGCTGACGCGGTCCCGCGGCACGGCCGCCGGGCCGCCCGAGAGCGGCACCCGCCGGTGGCAGAAGAGGAGCCGCGGCCGGCCGAGCGCCGTGGCGATCAGCTCCTTGAGGCGGACGGTTGCCGGCGCATGCCGCCGGGGCAGTTCCGCCATGAACGCGATGCCCGACTCCTCGACCCGGCGCCGCAGCAACGCCGCCTCGTCGGCGGCGAACGGCAGCGAGATCGCGGAATACACGGCCTTGCCGTGGTCGCAGGCGGCGAGGATCGGCGTCGCGCCGTACCATTGGTCGGCGAAGTAGAGGATCGCGTCGATGTCGTCCCGGGCGGCGAGCGCCCGGAACCCGTCCACGGGCACGGCGTTGAGTTCGGCCGCCGCCCGCTTCGCCAGGTGCGACACCTGCTCGCAGATGCCGCGCACCTCGAATCGGTCCGCGAGCGATCGCAGCGCGGGCAGGTGCCGGGTCTCCCACTGGCCGCCCAGGCCGACGATGCCCACGCGGAGCTTCATGACGAGGTCTCCGCCGCCGGCTCGGCTGCGAGCAACTCCCGCTCCCGCACCAGCCCCTTGTCGGAGATGTCCTTGCGGCACCAGGCTCCCTGCCAGCGGATTTCCCTGACGGCCGTGTAGGCCTGCAGCTTCGCCCGCGCCAGCGACCCGCCGCAGGCGGTGACGGCCAGCACCCGGCCGCCGTCGCTCACCACCCCGCCTGCAGCCGACCGCGTGGCGGCGTGGAAAACCTGCACGTCCGGCAGCCGCGCGGCGGCGTCCAG
>JBIJCD010000422.1:0-3369 GCA_044344895.1 Pirellulales bacterium
TGGCGATGCGGCTCGACGAGACGTGCCAGCAGGTGATCGACGAGATCTCGCAGGAGGCGCTGGGCGAGGTGAAACGCCGCGCCGCCGGGTGAGCCATGCCGCTGGTGAAGCTGTCGGAGGACGACGAGCCGGCGCCGAACCTGGCGCCGATGATCGACGTCATCCTCGTGCTCACGATCTTCTTCATGTGCGCCACGAAGTTTTCGGGCGACGAGCGAAAGTTCGACCTCGACCTGCCGCAGGCCGGCAGTGCCGCGGCGGTCGACGGACCGCGGCCGGAGCTGCTCGAGGTGGAGGCGTCGGGACGGCTGCGGCTGGCGGGAGACGAACTCGAGATGCCTGAACTCGCGGGGCGGCTGCAGGCTCTGCGGACCGATCGGCCCGAACTGGCCGTGATGATCCGCGGAGAGAATGCCGTGCCGCACGGCCGCATGGCGGAGGTCTACGAGGCGTGCCGGGTGGCGGGCGTGCGGCAGGTGGCGATCTCGGTGCGGCCGAAGGCGGGCTCGGGCGGCTCGATCACACGCTGACTGGAGCCGGACGATGCCCACCCTCTGGATCGTCTGTGGCGTGCTCGTCGCCGCGGGGGCCGCGGGGCTGGCCGTGATCGTCCGCACGAAGTGGCTGCAGTCGCACACGCTGCAGAAATGCGTGATCCTCTCGCTCGTGCTCCATGCCGTGCTCGCGGGCGTGGCCGGCTTCGTCGGCGGCCTCGGGCCCGCCTCATGGGGCCAGGCCGATTCGGGCCGCATGAGCATGCTCGTGGTGATGGCGGAGGACGACGAGGGGGATCGGGTCGCCATCGCCGATTCCGCGGGGGCGCCGGCCGACGCGCCACCGGGCGGCCGGCAGGGCGACATCGAGTCCGGCGCCTCGGCAGGCGAGGATGCAGGCATCGCCGAGGAGCCGTCTGCCCAGCCCCCCGTGGCGAGCACGGCCATGTCGCAGGATCCGGTGAAGCCGCCTGAGGATCACGTGCCGCTCCTCGACGCGGCCGGTGACGACGAGAGCACGCAGGCGGTCGCGAAGGCCGAGCCGGCGGTCGATGCCGCGGCTCCCATGGTGGCGGGGGCCGCCGCGGCTGCCGGCAACGAGGCTGCGAAGGTCCCCGGTGCGGTCGGCCACGCGGTGCCGGCCATCTACGGCGATCGCATGGGCGGCCGTCGGGCGGCGGCCGCGGCGGCGCGCGGTGGTTCGCAAGAGACGGAGCGGGCGGTGCAGGCGGCGCTGGCCTGGCTGGCGGGGGCGCAGTCGGGCGATGGCCGCTGGAGCGCGGTGCGGCATGGCGGTGGCGTGGAGCGGAGCGTGCAGGGGCACCATCGCCACGGGGCCGGTGCGAAGAGCGACCACGGCGTGACTGGGCTCGCGCTGCTGGCGTTTCTGGGGGCGGGCAACACCCACCAGGAAGGGCCGTACTGCGAGAACGTGTCGCGGGGCATCCGGTTTCTGGTCGAGCGGCAGCGGGACGACGGCTCGCTGGCAGGCGACGCGGAGTTTTTCGCGGCGCTCTACTGCCACGGGATGGCGGGCATCGCGCTGGCGGAGTGCTGCGGCATGACCGGCGACGCGGCGCTCGAGCCGCCGGTGCGCAATGCCGTGCGGTACACGCTCTCGATGCAGAGCCCGGCCACGGGTGGCTGGCGGTATGCGGCGGGCGACAAGGGAGACACGAGCCAGCTCGGCTGGCAGCTGATGCTGCTCTCGAGCGCCCGCCACGCCGGCATCGGCAGTTCCACGGCGGCGGAGGCCCGGGCGGGTTCGTTTTTGCAGAGTGTCTCGTCGGGCCGAACGGGCGGCCTGGCGGCGTATCGGCCCGGGGAGCGGCCGGCGGTGGCGATGACGGCCGAGGCGCTCTTCTGCCGGTTCCTTTTGGGGATGCCGGCCGATCACCCGGCGGTGGGCGAGGCGCTCGAGATGCTGTCGCGGTCACCGCCCGACGTCCGCAGCCCGAACGCCTACGCCTGGTACTACGCGACGCTGGCGTCGTTTCATGCGGGCGGCCCGCAGTGGGAGGCGTGGAACCGCCAGATGCAGGCGGCGGTGCTGCGGCTGCAGCGGCGCGAGTCGAGCGGGTTCGACGGCAGCTGGGATCCGGATCCGGTGTGGGGCGGCCACGGCGGCCGCGTCTACGCGACGGCGATGGCGGCGATGACGCTGGAGGTCTACTACCGCCATCTGCCGATGCATCGGCAGTCCCTGCCGATGGCGCTGGCTCCGGGGACTGAACGGCGATGAAATCCGCGGCAGACAGCGGGTGTGGCCGTGATCGTAGTTTGACCCCCCGGCAGGTCGAGTTAGACTTGCTTATGTCGTATCAGCACTTCCCGAGGAGAGTGATTTCGTGATTACCCTGTTCGCCTGGATGGGTCTGGGAACGGTCGAGCTGCTGATCGTCGCGGGCGTGATCCTGCTCCTCTTCGGCTCGCGGCTGCCGAAGGTAATGCGGTCGCTCGGCGAGGGGATCGTGGAGTTCAAGCGGGGCGTGCAGGGCATCGAGGGCGATGCCTCGGCCGACCGCACGCACGACGCCAACCGGGCCGAGAGCCACCGCTAGTCGGACCCGCAGCCCTGGAGGCGGCAGAGATGTTTGGGCTCGGTCCCGTCGAGATTATCGTGATCGGCTCGTTGGCGGTGATGCTTTATGGCAAGAAGCTGCCCGAAGTAGGACGCTCGGTGGGGCAGAGCGTCGCTGAATTGCGGCGGCAGTGGGCGACGATTTCGCGGGATCTCGACGTCGCGGCTCACCTGGAGGGTCGCGATCCGCGTCCCGCCAGGCCGGTGCGTCGCTACGACGATGAGGCCGCGGGCGCGACGGTGTCGGCGCCCCGGTTCGATCCGCCGGCCGAGTGAAGCTGGCTCGTGAAGCTGGCTCGTGAAGCTGGCTCGTGAAGCTGGCTGGCGGAGTTGGTGGGTGACGCTGCTGGCTCGGGTGGGCAGCAGGTTTTTCGTCCGGGCTTTCGGCCGCCGGCCTGCCCTGATCGGCCGTCTTTTTCCACTGGCGAAGTCGTGCTACGCTTTGCTTCGGCGAGGGTTCCGGGCAGCTAGCTCAGTTGGTTAGAGCGCTACGTTCACACCGTAGAGGTCACAGGTTCGAATCCTGTGCTGCCCACTAGGCCAGAAGCCGAGTCTGGCACGATTCCCCAGGAACCCCCCGCAGTATGGACAGCCTGTTTGCCTGGACGATCACTGCTCCCGCACTCATGCTGCTGGCAGCTGGCCTCATCCCGCGGGACTGGGCGAACGAGCATCTCGATTTCATGCGGCGGCTGGCCAACACCGCGACCGTGGCGGCTGCGGCACTTGCAGCTGTCGTTGCTGCGTGGCTGGCCTTCGGAGGGCCAATCGATGTTCGCTTGGCGGTTGTGCCCG
>JBIJCD010000423.1:0-3367 GCA_044344895.1 Pirellulales bacterium
GTCGGCCGATGTGTCGGTGAGAAACTCGCGGGCCTCGGCGGCCGTCGGCGGTACGCCCACCGTGTCGAGCATGACGCGACGGATGAACGCGAGGTCGTCGACCGGCGGCGCGAGCTCGCGGCGGAAGACCGGGATGTCGGGCCAGTGCGCCCCCTCGGCGATCCACCGCTCGAGCAGGTCCGCTTGCGGCGCCGTGAGCCGCTCGCCGGTCGGCGGCATCCGCTCGTCGTCATCAGTGCTCCGCACGCGGCGCATCAGCTCGCTGGCCGCCGCATCGCCGGGGACGACCGCCGGCCCACCGTCGCCGCCGGTCCGCGCCGCCGCAGGCTCGTCGAGCCGCAGTCCGCCCTTGGCCCGTGGGCCGCGGTGGCACTCCAGGCAGCGGCTTTCGAGGAGCGGCTGGACGTCGCGGAAGAAGTCGATCGCGCCGTCTGGTGTCGCGACGGTCGCGGCAAGAGCGTCGCTGAACCTGGCGAGCACGAAGGCGTCGACGGGGTTCTTCACGTCGCCGCCTGCCGGTGCGGCGGGCACGGGCACGTCGGGCGTGGAAGTGAGCCACTCCCGGGCCGCGGCATGGCGGGCGTCCCAGGCGGCGTCGGACTTCCGCCGCCTGGCCTGCCGCGCCGCCGCATCGAGCTGTGCCAGATCCGCCAGTCGGTCGGTGTGGTAGCGGTTCCAGTTCTCATCGGTGTAGGGAATGGGCGTGGCATCGGCGGTGAGCAGGTGCCATGCGTCGGAGCCCTGCCACATCACCGCCACGACCGTCTCGCCGGGCTCCACGCGGCGCGGGTCTTTTCCCGAGCGGCCGCCCACGAAGGCCTCGAAGACGACTTCCACAGGCCCGCCCGCCGTCGCGTGCTCGGACACCGCCTCGTACTCGCCCGCGGGCGCGAACCGGAAGCCGGGCCCGGGATCGTAGGGGACGAGTCGCTCCGTGTCGTGCTGTGAGCCGTCGCCGGCGCTTCGCACAAACGGCGTGTCGGCGACCCGCGTGCCGCCGATCGACAGCCGCGATCCGCTGCGAGCGCGGATGAGAAACCGGTGGGTGCCGGCGGGCATCAGGACGGTCGCCTTCAGCCGCAGGAGCGACGGGCTCGGCCGCTCGCCGCGGACGCCGTCATCGACATACGAGGCGGGCAGATCGGCGATCCCGAACGCCGGCAGCGTGAACGATTCGGTCGCGGCGAGGGGTTCGGCGGGCCAGGCGTCCTTGTCGGCCAGCCCCTGCTCGCAGATCTCGGCCGTGACCCGCGCCGACACTGCCGGCTGTCCGTCGGCCGCGACTGCGGTCGCGATCGATGCCGCGACGACGGCAGCCGCCCGGGCGACGCCCGACACGGCGCGGCCGCAAACGCTGGTGGACATGCGACTGAGCAGAACGATCATGCCGGCACCGGGGAATCGGGCTGAGGTTCCGTGAGGTCGTGGACGACGGCGCCGCTCGTCTGCAGGCTCGACTGGCGGGTTCCGAAAGTATACCGCGTCGTGTCCGCTGCGCTCGTCCGACTTGGCCGAGGCCTTGTCAGGACTTTCATGTGTCGGATCCACGGCCGCTCCAGCCGATCGATCCCGCCTCGACGGCCTCGCGGCGGCAGATCGTGGCGTGACGCCCGCCGCGATCCCAACGACGTCACTGGTACGGTGGAACGAGCCCGCGTGATCGCCCCCAGACCGATGTCGTCCCCATCGGCGCCGGCGGCAGCCGGCTCGACAGGGCGGCGGTCCCGGGTATACCGATGCAGTTTCGGGAGCGTGCCGGTGCCGTGTCCCCTGCCCCGTCGTCCGTTCAGGCGGCCTGCCATGAGCGCGTCCGGTTTCAATGGCATGCCCGAGTCGTCAGACGTCGCCGTCGTCGGCGGCGGGATCATGTCGGCGAGCTTTTCGGCGCTGCTCAAACGGGTCGCGCCGCGGCTCTCCGTCCGGGTGTTCGAGGTGGGGGACGAACCGGGCCGCGAGGCCTCGGACGGCTGGAACAACGCGGGCACCGGCCACGCCGGTCTGTGCGAGTTGAGCTATACGCCGTGTCGTGGCGCCGATGGCAGCGTCAACCTCGGCCGCGCGCTGGAGGTGTTCTCCCAGTTCGAGCAGTCGAAGCAGTTCTGGGCCCACGCCGTGGCCACCGGCATGGCCGGAGACGCGGCGGGCTTCATCCGGCCGGTGCCGCACGTCTGCTTCGTGGAGGGGCCGGCCGACGTGTCGTTTCTCGAGGCCCGGCACGCGGCCATGCGGGGCCATCATTTTTTTCGCTCGTTGCGGTTCTCGACCGACGCCGGAGAAATCGGCGGCTGGGCGCCGCTGGTGATGGAGGGCCGCAGGTCGACGGCCGTCGCGGCCACCTGGAGCAACGCGGGATCGGAGGTCGACTACGGCACGCTGGCGCGGCGGCTCCTTCGCTGGCTCACGCGGCAGGAGGGCGGCGGCGTCGCGACCCGGTGCCGGGTCACGTCGCTGCGCCGCGCGGCTGACGGGTGGCGGCTGTCGATCCGGGATCTGGCGTCCGGCGCCGTGCGGGAGCATCGGGCAGGGTTCGTGTTCCTGGGCGCTGGCGGCGGCACGCTGCCGCTCCTGCAGTCGACGGGGTTGCCGGAGGCGGCCGGGCTCGGCGGCTTTCCGGTGGGCGGCGAGTGGCTGGTCTGCGACGACCCCGCGGTCACGCAGCGGCACGCGGCGAAGGTCTACGGCGCGACGCCGCCCGACGCGCCGAGTCTCGGTGCTGGGCACCTCGACGTGCGCTGGCTCGAGGGCCGGCGGCACCTGCTCTTTGGCCCGTTCGCCTCCTGGACGACGCGGTTTCTCAAGCGGACGGGCCGCTGGACCGACCTGCCGGGATCGCTGCGGCCCGGCAACCTCTCAACGCTCCTGCGGGCCGCCGCGACCAACCCGCCGCTGGTGGGCTACCTCATCGGGCAGGGGCTGCAGGGCATGGGCCGGCGGATCGACGCGCTGCGGAAGTTCTATCCACTGGCCCGGGCGGACGACTGGCGGCTGGTGCGGGCCGGCATTCGCGTGCAGGCGATCTTCAAGGGCGACCGCGGCGCGATCTCATACGGCACGCAGGTCTTCAGCCCGGCGGACCGTTCGCTGGCCGCGCTGCTTGGGGCGTCACCCGGCGCGTCGGTGTCGGGAGCGATCGCGCTGGAAACGATCAGGACATGCCTGCCCGGGGTGCTCTCCGCACCCGAGGGCCGTCGGCTGATGCGCGAGGCCATCCCCGCCTTCGAGGACGACCTGCGAAGCGAGGCGAATGCCGACCTCTTCGCGCGGGTGTCGCGCGACGCGGAGGCGGTGCTCGGCCTCGGGGCGGCCGCGGGCGCGTCCCAGGGCTGACGCGGCGAGCCGACGACGCACCGGCTCGCACGGGCCGCGA
>JBIJCD010000055.1:0-12519 GCA_044344895.1 Pirellulales bacterium
ATGACCATCAGCAGCACGAGCCTCAACAGCATCCGCACGATCACCATGCCCATGGCCATCACGGCAATCCCGGCGCGGCGGGCCAGGCGGCCGCGGGCCGCTGGGCCTGGTGTGGCGCGTTCGCCGGACTCGCGCTGCACAGCCTGGCCGATGGCGCTGCGCTGGCGGCCTCCGTCCAGGCCGACGCAGAGCACGGCGGCGGCTGGCTTGCCGGCTTCGCCACGTTTCTCGCCGTCCTGCTCCACAAGCCCTTCGACGCCGCCATCATCGGCACCCTGATGATGCGGTCGGGAGTCGATCCTGCCCGCCGCCGGCTCGTCAACGGCCTCTATGCGGCGGTGGTGCCGCTGGGGGCGGTGCTGTTTCTCGCCAGCCTGCGGCTGTATGGCGGCGAGCACGGCCCCGTCCTCGGTGCCGCACTGGGGCTGGCCGCCGGCGCCTTCGTGTGCATCGCGGCCGCCGATCTGCTGCCCGAGGTGCAGTTCCACAGCCACGACCGCGTGCTGCTGACGACGAGCCTGGCGCTTGGCCTGGCGATCGCCTGGGGCATCACCGTGCTGGAGAAGTCGTCGCACGCGCACGCGCACGGCCATGCCCGGCCGCATGCCCGCGGCCACATCGGCGAGCCGGCGGCGCCGTGAGCGCCGCGGCGACTCGCGCCCGCGCCGGTGAGCGGGTCACTCGGTGTCGAGGCCCCGCCGGCGGCGGGCGTCTCGCACCTCCGCCATCACGTCCTCGATCAATGCGTGCTGGCTGCGGATCTTCGGCAGCTGCGCCTGAAAGCACCAGGCGATCGCCGCCGCCAGCGTCAGTCCACCGATGAGGTGCGCCGTCACCCAGTCGCGGGTGCCGGGGCGGCCCGAGGCCGGATCGGCCGCGCCCCCCAGCGCGACGATCGACACCACCAGGAGCATGCCCACCAGCGCGAACGGAAACGCGGATCGCTTGATTCGGCGGCTGCGCTCGATGTAGCCGGCGTCGAGGCCGTAGGTTTCCACCACTTCGCGGCACCACCGCCCCGTGCCGATGAAGTAGGTCACGGCCATGCTGTTGACGAGCACGACCATGAGCGCCGCCAGCACGCCGGAGAGCCGGTGCACGGTGCCCCAACGGAGCACGGCCGGATCGGTCTGTCCGTGCAGGTCGCCGAGCCACAGGCCCAGGCCGGCGGTGGCCGCCATGAGCGCGACGGCGAACATGGCCGCCCGAAAAAACACTCGCTCCATGATGGTGCCTGCTCCAACTCGGCGGTGATCGATCGAGCCCGCTCACGACAAAAACGCCCGACCGGGGCCTCGCTTCCGCCATGGTAGGCTGACCGTCGCCGGCCCGCCAGCCGCGTGGTTCCGTCGTCCGCTCGCGTCTCCGCCGACATGCCGACCGTCGCCGCGCCCATCGTGCTCCTCACCTGCGGTGATCCCGCGGGCATCGGTCCCGAGTTGGTCGTGAAGGCCTGGGCCGCCACGCCGCTCCATGCCGCGGCGCGGCTCAGGGTGGTGGGCCACGTCGAGTTCTTGGCCCGCGCGGTCGAGGGCAGCGCCGGACTTCCCCGGTTGGTGATCGAACGGATCGACGCCGCTGACGAGAGGCCATCGGTGTCGGGCAGGCTGCTCGTGATCGAGCCGCCGGCGCCGGCGGCCGGCGAAATCGCGACCGGCACGGCGACCGCCGCGGGCGGGCGGGCGGCGGCCGATGCCGTGTTGGCTGCGGCGGCGCTGGTGCGGTCGGGACGGGCCAGTGCGATCGTCACAGGCCCGCTGCACAAGGAGGCGTTGCATGCCGCCGGCTACCACGTGCCCGGCCATACCGAACTCCTCGCCCGCGACTGCGGCCTCGCCGACACCGACGTCTCGATGATGCTCTGGCTGCCGGCGGTTGGAGGCGGTCCGGGTGGGCTCGGTGTCGTGCATGCGACGCTGCACGAGCCGCTGGCGCGGGCCGTCGACCGGCTGACTGCTGACGGTATCGAGGAGGCCGGCAGGCGGCTGGCGGGCCTGCTCGAGCCACTGCTGGGCCGTCCTCCCCGGATCGCCGTGGCGGCGCTCAATCCCCACGGCGGCGAGTCGGGCCTGTTCGGCGACGAGGAGGCTCGGTTGGTCGCGCCCGCCGTCCGGCGGCTGGCCGAGCGCGGCCTCGTGGTCAGCGGCCCACTCCCTGCCGACACGCTCTTTCTCCGGGCCAGCCGTGGGGAGTTCGACGGCGTCGTGGCGCTCTACCACGATCAGGGCCACATTCCAGTGAAACTGCTCGGCATGCACCGGGCGGTCAACATCACGCTCGGCCTGCCCTTCGTGCGGACGAGCGTGGCCCATGGCACAGCGTTCGACATCGTCGGCACCGGCGCGGCCGATCCCGCGAGCATGCTGGCGGCGATCGCCGCGGCGGTGCGGCTGGTGGCGGCGGGCTGGCCCCTCACGGTCGCAGCGGCTGCAGCCGCTGCACGTGGGACTCGGTGAGATCGATCAGCCCCTCCGTGGCCGGCTTGTAGACGAAGGCTGCGGCGTCGACAGGCTCGTCGAGCCGCACCTCGTACAGTTCGAGCACCGCGATCGGCTCCGGCTCCCGGTCGGCCACGGGACGGCGGCCGGGGATCGCCAGCCATTCGATGCGAAAGGGGAACAGGTCGCGTTTGCCGATCGACAGCCGCACGCTCCACGGCATGCCGTCGGGAAGCTCCGCCGGCGGGATGCCGCCGGGCCCGGTGGCGGCTTCGGCCTGCGCCGGCAGCAGGGTCGCGAGGCTCTCCGGGTGCCAGCGGCCCTCCACCTTCCAGACCGGCAGGTCGTCGATGGCGGACGGCTCGACGCCGACGAACCGGAACCAGTCGCGGACCAGCGCCAGCGTGCGTTGTACGCCGCCGAGATAGGGCGCGACGGTCGGATTCTCCGTCGGCTGCACCTGCTGGATCCTGTCGCGGACGCGGCGGACGTCGATCCGTTCGAGCTGCGCGGGCTGCGCGCCGATGCGGCGGTATGACCAGGCGAACAGCCCGTCGCAGATCTCCAGCACTTCGAAGGTCTCGGTGTCGGACTGCATGGTCACCTCCAGCCGGTAGCGTTGGTCCTCGCCGAGGCCCGACTGCACGTAACGGCCTGCGCCGACGAGCACCCGGTCCCCCACGCGCACCCGCTGCCGCACGCGGGCCGATATCGACCCGGCGCGGCCCAATGCCGAGAGCGTCGCCGACACGATCCGCTCGGACTGGGTCGCCTGGTCGCCGGCCGCGGTCACCTGGCCCGGGCCACCCTGGATGGCGAGTCCCGGAGGCGGGATGGCCTGGGCTGGCGCCGCGGGAGTCGCGGATGACAACGCGGGCGAAGCCGGCGTCGCTGCCGGCAGGGCCGCGGTGTTCCTCCGGTAGACGCTTTCCGTGGGGCCTCCGGACGGCAGGGCCGTCCCCTGCCCCGCTGCCCCTGCCATGCCCAGCAGCTGCAGTCCCACGATGCACATGCCCAGTCTGGCCCAGCCCGACGCGGACATGCCTATCACCGCCACCCAGCGGGGCATGCGGAGCTGGGGAAATCTGGGTGGGTTTGCGAGGTTCACGATCGGGTTGAGTTTGAGGATTTTGCCAAAGAAGCCGGCGGCAACGCGTCGAAGAACGATGCGTGGCTCGAGTGTCATCGCTCGCGGCCCCGGTTCCCTCCGGCTCGTCGGAGTCTACGGCATCGGGGTGCGGGCGGCCCATGCCGGCTGGCACTGGGAATTCGGGCCTCGGCAACGAGATTCTGGTCCGGAGGTGACGCGATGCTCAACCGACACGTGCAGGGTTTCGTGGGATTTTCCCTCGCAGCGGCGCTGACGGGCTGCCACATACCGGCCAACTCTCCGCTCACGGGACTGGCCCAGATCCGTCCCGTGGCCACTCCCCACACCAACGTCCTGCCGCCGGCCGCGATGCTGCAGCATCCCGGCCCGGGCGTCGACGGGCCTGGGCCGGGCGTGATCGCTCCCGTCTCCTTCGATGCCGCGCTCGACGCCGCCGGGGGCGGCGCGGGCGGTGGCGCGGGGGGCATGCAGGCCGGCCCGACGGCGCCGACCTCCCAGATCGGCTTCATCGGCCCCGACGGCATGCAGGTCCGCTGGGACGTCGCCGCGCAGGGCACGTTCGATTCCACGCCGCTGGTGACCCCGGGCCGCTACGACTTTCCGCAGGGGTCGATCTACCGGCTGAAGCTCACCGACGTGCCCGGCGCCGAGGGCCTGGAACTCTACCCGTCCCTCGAGGTCGCCCCGGTCACCCCGCGGACGGCCGCCTTCCTCGCGCACAACGCGGTGCCATTCCAGCTCACCGACGAGGACATCGATCAGGTGACGACGGGCAACTTCGTCACGAAGGTCGTCTACCTGCCCGATCCCAGCTATCAGGAACTCGCCGTCGCGGGTGTCGAGACGCTCGTGAGCACGCGGCTCGATCCCGGCGTCGATCCCGTGGTGGAGGCGGATCGCCGCGGCTCGATCCTGGCGATCATCCGCATCGGTAACAAGGATCTCGAGTCGGGCGGCCCGGGCACGATGGCGGGCGCGGGGCTCGGTGCCGGCGGCGCGGACGCTGGTGTCGGGGGCTCGGGCGCTGGCGGCTGCCCGGTCGGGGTGGCAGCGCCGCTGGGCATGCCCGCAGGCGGCGATCCTGGCCAGGTGCCTCCCGCTTTCATGGCCGGCATGACGGCTCCGCAGTATGGCATGCCGATCACGGGCACGCCCATCGGCCTGCCCGGTCCCGCCCACGTGCCGCTGGGCATCCCGGCCGGGCTGCAGAAGCACACGATCACCAACCACACGAAGGTTCACCTGCCGCCGCCGACCCGCGAACTCAAGCTCCACGTCCAGCAGTACCCGGGCCTGAGCTATCCGAAGCCCGCGCATCGGGCCTACGTGGCGGAGGTGCACGACGTGCCGCACATCAAGCTCAAGCAGCCCCACGAGGACCGCAGGCGGTGGGTCGACAACGGCGGGGACGACCCCGACGCCCTCAACGCGGCCGTCGCCTGCCCGCCGGGCGCACCCTGCCCGCCGGAGCCCTGATCGGCCTTCGCCGACAAGGCCCGACGAGCGGCCACGGCGGTGAGCGAGGGTGTGCCGGGAACAACGAGTCGTCACGCGAATGCCAGTCGAACGTGTCCACCGTCGTCGATTCAACCAGGAATCCAACCAGCAGGTCTCGTGTCGCGTGTCGTCCGGCCATGCCTCCCAGCGGTCGCCATCCGGCCACGTGCAGCAAATCATGTGCACCGCATCAGACATCAACCCGGCTTCTCGCCACGAGGCTCTCGGCGCCGGGATCACCTCCAGAAAGGGCGTCTTCAGGCAGAACATCAGGATCATCCGGACAGGGACCGTGCTGCGGCTCGCCCGCGGGCTGCTGGCAACGGCCGTTCTCTTTGCACCGTCAGGCACGGGCCTCGCCCGCGAGCCTGCCGGTTTGCACGGAACGGCGCGGCTTGCCAGCGTCACACCACCGGGAGCGATTGGCGCCCAGGTGCGGCTGCAGCCCGGTCCCTGTCCGGAAGCTCCACTGCCGGCCGTCGTGCAGCCGGTCGAGATCCGCGGCCCCGAGGGCTTGCTCGTCTCGATCGAGACGGCCTCAGGCTGGTCACCGCTGCGGCCCGGCCCGCTCCGGATGGGCCTCGTCGTCGGCCAGGCCTATCGGCTGCGGCTCGCCGGCATCCGCAACCGGGAGGGAGAAGAACTCTTTCCCTCGATCCGCATGCTCGCCAAGCTGGCCACGCCCCCCGGGATGGCCTGGCGGTTCCCGGTGGAGGTGGCGATCGACGAGGATGACCTGACTCGCGCGCTCGGCGGGGCCCACGTCCGCCGCGTCGTCTACTCCGCCTGCGATCCCGAGGTGCCCAACGTCGTGCCCGAGGGCTGGTTCGACGTCCGGCCGGGCTCCGATTGCCTCGACGTCGCCTCCACGCTCGGTGATCCCGTCGCCGAGCTGATCATCGGCAACAGGCTGCCCGACCAGTTCGCGTCGGTTCCCGTGATCGGGAGCCTGCCATGAGCGGCGCCGACGTCGCGGGGAGCGGATTGCCGATCGGCCACCGGCCGTGGCGGTGGCCGCGGCTGCTGGCGATCGCCGTGGCCGCCGTGGCGCTCGCCTCGTGCCGCTCGATCACGCGGCCCGCCGTCGCGCCGCTTGCCACTGCCGTCGCACTGGCGTCCGCCGACGCCGAGGCCGACGATCGGGTTGGCGAGCAGCGTGCGCATCGAGACCCGGAGGAGTCGCACACCGCGACACCCCCTGCCGCCGCGCCACGACGCCCCGCTGCGGCCGCCGAGTCCGCCTCGCGAACGGCCGGCTGGGAACGGGAGGCTGCAGCGGCTCTCGAGGGCGATTCCGCCGTGCGCCAGGCGGGCTGCGAAACGCCCTGCCCTCCCCTGCCCCGGCTGATCGCCGGGCCGGGACCGCGGGGGGGCTGCAACAGCTGCGGCCGTGGGGCGGCTGCCTGTGGCGAAGGATCGTGCGGCCCCTGCCCGCCGGTGGCCTGCGTGGCCCAGCCGGCGGCCGTGCCGGTGGTCGGTCCATGCCTGGTCTGCGACGGCGGCGACCACGGCGCACCGGCTGTTCCGGTGGCCCGGTTCGGCCTCAAGAACCTCACCGCCGGCGACACCGTCGCCCGCTACCGCGCCGACGACCGCTTCGGCGCAGACGAGGTGCATGTCACGGCCTCCAACTGTGCCTGCGTCTACGCGCCGCGGTTCGGCTCGGTGCGGCAGGTGACGCAGCCACACGAAGAAGCCAAGCCGGTCGGCCCGCGCGGCCTGGCGCTCGATACCGGCACCGAGGCGCGGGTCGACCTGCAGCCGGTCTGCCGCACCGCGCAGTGGATCGCGCCCGAGGCGGCGAGGAAGGCGCAGCCGGGCGTGGCCCTCGAGGAGCGGCTGGGCCCGCTCGCCGTCGATCAGGGTGGCATGCCGCACGAGTCGGACGGACGCGAGCGGCCGGCCGAACGGGTGCGGGACGACCAGCCGGAGCGGACGGCGCTCACGGAGGGGCCGCGGACGGTGACCGGCTTCGACGTGCCGCTCGTCTGGACGTGCGCCAGATCGGTCAACGTGATGCTGGGTCGGCAGCAGGCCGAGGTGGTGGCGGCCGACCGCGGCACGGCCACGCTGCGGCTGGAGTCGCCCGGCCGCGCCGAACTCACCCTGTGCAAGCGGGCTGGCACCGACACGGCGCGGGTCGGCGAGGAGATCGACTTCATGATCTACCTCCACAATTCCGGCGACCGACCGCTCACCGACATCGTGCTCGTCGACACCCTGCCCGGCCGGCTCGAACTCGTCCCCGATTCCGCCGCCGCCAACCAGCCGGCCGAGTTCGGCACCGAGACCGGCGACGACGGGGCGGTCGTCCTGAAGTGGCGGTTCAACCACACGTTCCGGCCCGGTGAGGGCGGATTCGTGAGGTTTCGCACGCTCGTTCGCTAGGGCCGCCGGTCCTTCTCCGGCAGGCCAGGGATCGCGGCGCGTTCGGCGATTGCCCCGTCCGCCCCCGGGCCGGTACGATCTGCGTCGGCGGCGGTCCCCTCCTCTCTCACGTTCCGAGGCATACATGTCCCACGTGCACGCGCGGCCCCTGTTCGCACCGACCCTCGCACCGACCACGGTTCTGGTCACGCTCGTCGTGTGCCTGACGGCAGTCGCCGCGACACCCGTGCTGGCGCGGCAGCCCGGCGCGAGGAGCAACGCGCAGGCCGGAGGCGTGGCCGGGGCCGAGGCGACCGACCAGCCCCGCCGCGGCGCGCCGAAGGTGCCGCCGCTCCCCGAGGGCACGCCCGAGCAGCTGATGGAGTTCGTCGACAAGGTCAAGCAGGCCAACTTCCAGCCGTCGTCGCGGCAGGAGATGATGGCCTACATGAAGGATGTGGCGGCCGTGTCCCTCCAGGCCGCCGACAAGATCCTCGCCCAGGTGAAGCCGGCCGACGCGCTGCACAACCGGGCCGCGAAGCTCAAGCTCGAGAGCCTGATGATGCTCGGGCGTCTCGGCGACGAGAAGGCGGCGGACGAGATGGCGACCTACGCCGCGTCGCTGGTTGACAGCCCGTCCCGTGAGCTCGCCAAGGAGGCGAGGATGCTCGTGCTGGTCGGCGACGCCCAGAAGGTCCTCTCGAAGGGCGACGTGCCGGGGGCGCAGGCGCTTGTCAAGACGATGACGGCGATGCTCGATTCCGACCCCAACGACATGCAGACCGCCGGCCTGGCCATGCAGCTGGCCGG
The DNA here is from genome assembly GCA_044344895.1 of Pirellulales bacterium. GTDB lineage: Bacteria > Planctomycetota > Planctomycetia > Pirellulales > UBA1268 > CAMCQY01. The sequence goes on from JBIJCD010000055.1 coordinate 8,224, forward strand.
TGCCTTCGAGCACATGCCCGGCGGCGACGAGGTGGCGGCGGCGGCGTATCGGTCGTTCGGCCCGGCACTGGCGAAGAGCTCGAACGAGCAGATCCGTGGCATGGGAGAGAGCTTCGCCGGGACGCTGCGGCGGCTGTCGCTGCCGGGCAACCCGATGGAGATCAAGGGCACGCTCCTCAGCGGCAAGCCCTTCGACCAGAAGTCGCTCGCCGGCAAGGTGGTGCTGGTCGACTTCTGGGCCACTTGGTGCGGTCCGTGTGTGGCCGAGATCCCCAACGTGCTCGAGCAGTACGCCAAGTATCACGACAAGGGCTTCGAAGTGGTCGGCATCAGCCTCGATCAGGACCGCGACGCGCTGGAGAAGTTCGTCGCCGACCAGAAGATCCCCTGGCCGATCCTGTTCGAGACACCGCAGGGCGAAGGCTGGCAGCATCCGCTGGCCACGTTCTATGGCATCACCGGCATTCCGACGGTGGTTCTCATCGGCCGCGACGGCAACGTGATCACGCTCGACGCCCGGGGCGAGAAGCTCGGCGAGCGGCTCGACGCGCTGTTCAAGAAGGCGGGCTGAACGCTGCCGTGAATCCGTCGCGCGGCGTCATTTCGAGGCGGGCCGGGGCGTTCGACTCCTCCGGCATCCGCAAGGTCTTCGACCTTGCCGCCCGGCTCGATGACCCGATCAATCTGTCGATCGGCCAGCCCGATTTCCCGATGCCGCTGGCCGCCCGCGAGGCGGCCAAGGCGGCGATCGACGCCGGCCGCAACGGCTACACGCCCACGCAGGGCATCGCGGCGCTCCGCGACCGGCTCGAGGAACGGGTGCGACGGGAGCTGGGGCAGCCCGACCGGCGCCTCTGCGTGACCAGCGGCTCGAGCGGCGCGCTGGTGCTGGCGCTCATGTCGCTGGTCGACCCCGGCGACGAGGTGATCATCTTCGAGCCGGCGTTCGTGATGTACCGCCCGCTCGTCGAATTCCTCGGCGGCCGCTGCGTGACGATCGACACGGCGCCATCGTTCCAGATCGATCTCGACCGGCTGGCGGCGGCGATCACGCCCGCCACCCGCGTCATCCTGCTCAACACCCCGGCCAATCCCACCGGCGTCGTGGCCGACGCGACGACCGTCCGCGAGCTGGCGCGGCTGGCGGAACGCCACGGCATCACCTTGATCAGCGACGAGCTCTACCGGTCGTACTGCTACGACGGCCCGTTCACCTCCCCCGCCCTGCACGCGGAGTCGGTCGTCGTCATCGACGGTTTCTCGAAGTCGCACGCGATGACCGGCTGGCGGGTGGGGTGGGTGCACGGGCCGAAGGCGGTGGTCGACGCCTGCACCATGCTGCAGCAATACACCTTCGTCTGCGCGCCGCAGGTGGGCCAGTGGGCCGCGCTGGCGGCGCTCGACTGCCCGATGGACCAGCCCCTGGCGGAGTGTCGCCGGAAGCGAGACAAGCTCATGGCTGGCCTCCGCGGTCACTACCGCTTCGTGCAGCCTGGCGGCGCTTTCTACCTGTATCCCGAGGCGCCAGGCGGCTCGGGAAAAGCCTTCGCCGAACGGGCGGTGGAGCGGGAAAAGCTGCTCGTGGTGCCGGGCAGCGTGTTCGGCGCCGCCGACAGCCACTTCCGGATCGCCTATACCGTGGACGACAGGACGCTCGACCGCGGCATCGCGGCGCTCCTGAGGCTGGCCGGCTCCTGACGCGGGCATGCGGCTGGCGTCGGGCGGTGCGACCGCAGCGGGAGTGCCTGCCATGAAACTCGTGCTCTACGAGTGGTGCTGCTCCGGCGGCCTGCACGGTCCTGATGCCGCCGCGTTCCAGCCTGGCGGGAGCGGCGCTACGGGCGGATTGATGGCCGAGGGGGCCGCGATGCTCGCGGCGCTGGCGCTGGATGCGTTGCGAGACACGAGCCTCGATGTGGTCGTCCTCGTCGATGCGGCGGCGCCTTCGGAACTCGTCGCGCGGCTGGCGGCGACGGGCGGCGGGGTCAGCGTCCGCCGGGTGAAGCCGGGCGCAGAACTCGACGACGTCGCCGCTGCCGCGACACGGGCCGACTGGACGCTGCTGGTCGCGCCGGAGACCGGCGGCCTGCTGGCGACCAGGGTGGCGGCGGTGCGGCGGGCCGGAGGCAGGCCCGTCGCCTGCGGGAGCCGGTTCATCGACATCGCCGGCGACAAGCAGGCGACCGCGACCGCGCTCGCGGCGGCGGGCGTACCAGTGCCGGCCGGCCGGTCGCTGGCCGCCGGCGAGCCGCTGCCCGACGGATTCCATCTGCCGGCCGTGTGCAAGGCCCGGGACGGGGTCGGCTGCGACGGCCTGCGGATCGTCCGCAGCCGGCCGCAGGAGGTGCCGACGCCGACGCCGCGGCGGGTCGAGGCGTACGCGTCCGGGATGCCCGTCGGCGTCTCCTGCCTGTGCGGGCCCGCGGTCCGGCGGCCGCTCGCGCCGGTCATTCAGCGGTTCTCGCCCGGTGAGCGGCCGCGGTATCTCGGCGGAGCGGTGGCCGGTGCAGCCTCGTGGCGGCGGCGGGCGGAGTCGCTGGCCGAGCGGGCGATTGCCGCCGTCGTTCGCGCCGGCGGCGCGGGTGAAGACGCGGCCGCGGCCGGCTGGGTGGGAGTCGACATGGTGCTCGGGGCCGGCGAGGATGGCCGCGGCGACCGCGTGCTGGAGGTGAATCCGCGGCTCACCACGTCGTTCGTCGGTCTGGCCGCGCTCGAGGCGGGCAGCCTCGTGCGGCTGCTCATCGACACGGCGGCGGGGCTCGTGCCGCAGCCACGTCCCCTGGCGGGGCGGTCGGTCGACTTCGATGCCTCGGGTGCGGTGAGGATTCGCGATGCGTGATGGCGAGGCGGCTACAGGCGGCGGGCACGGCGACGACGTGCTCGCCTTCGACGTCGGCGGCGCAAACATCAAGGCGGCCGACGGCTGTGGCTGGGTGCACAGCGAACCGTTCGAGCTCTGGCGGCGGCAGGGGCACCTGCCCGCCGCGCTGGCCCGCGTCGTCGCCGATCGCCGCCCCCGCCGCGTGGTCGCCACGATGACGGGGGAAATCGCCGACTGTTATCCGTCGCGGACGGCGGGCGTGGCCGACATCGTCGCCGCGGTCGTTACGGCCGCCGGGCCGGGCCGCCCTGTCGGCATCTATCTCGTGGACGGAACGCTCGTGACGCCGCAGGAAGCGATCGCCCGGCCGCTCGAGGCCGCAGCGGCGAACTGGCACGCGCTGGCCCGACTGGCCGGGTCGCTCGCCACCCGCTCTCGGGCGATGCTCATCGACGTGGGGTCGACCACCACCGACATCGTGCCGCTCGTCGACGGGGCTCCGCGACCGTCGGCGCGGGACGATGTGGGACGGATGGCGGCCGGAGAACTCGTCTACACGGGCGTGGAACGGACGCCGGTCGCGGCGCTGGTGCATCGGCTGCCGTGGCGCGGCCGCCTGCGGCCCGTGGCTGCAGAGCTCTTCGCCCAGTCGCGGGACGTCTGGCTCGTGCTGGGCGGCCTCGCGGAACAGCCCGAGAACCGCGACACAGCCGATGGCGGCCCGGCGACGGCCGACGCCGCCCGGCGGCGGCTGGCGCGGATGCTGCTGGCCGATCCCGACGACGTGGGATCCGACGAGGCAGTGGCGCTGGCGACACGGTGCGCCGATCGGCAGGCGCGGGTCGTGGCGCAAGCGCTTCGAAGCGTGGCCGGCTCGGCCGGCTGGCAGCCGGAGCAGATCATCCTCTCCGGCCACGGCGAGTGCCTGGCTCGGCGCGCGGTGGCTCGCCTCGGCTGGACGGCCGCCATGCTCTCCCTCCCGGCGACTCTCGGCGCCGCGGTATCGCGTGCCGCGCCGGCCCACGCCTTGGCGGCCATCGCGCTGGCTGACACCGCGAGCGAGGGCTGCGGATGAACGGATCGACGTCACACATGACCGCCCCCGGGCAGGAAGCCGAGGCCTGGATCCGCGGAGTGCTGCGTTCGCCGGCGGGCCGGCCGGCGCGGCTGGTCGTCAAGGTCGGTGGCAGCCTGCTGTCGCGGCCGGGCTGGCCCGGGCTCCTCGCTTCTCTGCTCGACGGCCTCGATCGACGGCCCTGCCGGATCGTCGTGGGAGGCGGGGCGATCGTGGACGGCCTGCGCACGATCGATCGTGCCCATCCGCAGCCCGCGCCGCTGGCTCACGGCTTGGCGATCGATGCGCTGCGGCTGACGGCACGGCTGGTCTGCGAGGCGGTGGGCCTGCCCCTCACGGCGACCTGGGACCCGGCGATCGGCCTCGCCGTGCTCGACGTGCCGGCATGGATGGCAGGAAA